>SVNW01000012.1 GCA_015066745.1 Ruminococcus sp.
TATTTATTAACAGGGGGTTTTTTTATGGAGATAGACGAAAAGAGACTTGCGTTTGGCCTTGCAGGAATGCTGGACAATATGTGGCTCATAGACCTTGATGGTGACAGGATAGACATAATTCTGGACAAATCAAAGCCTCAGTTGCAGGGACAAAGTATGTCGTATCGTGATTTTTATTTAGGGTATGTAAAGCTTTCGGGAAATATGGACAGGGTATATGACTGGTATGATACATTTTCTCCCGAATCGCTCAGAGAGTTTGCAAAACTAGGCACTCATCAGTCGGAAATATATGATTCAATTTATTTTGAAGCTATGTGGTATCATATAAGTATTTCTCCGATAGGCTTTAAAGACCGTAAAAATGTATTTATGGTCACAGGCCGTGATATAAGTGCGGAAAAACATGACACGATCATTTCAAATGCAGTTGAAAAATCATACGACTATATAGTACATCTCGATTTGTTTAAAAATTCATTTGTTATGTACAGAGGAAATCCTGATGATGACGCAATTATGCCACCTGAATCGGGAGATAACTATGATGATGAAATAATGCGTTATAACAAGGGCTATATCGCAGATTATGACCTCGAACGTGTAAATATGAAATTTATGCGTCAGAATATACTTAATGAACTTGATGAAAAAGAGTCCTTTGAGTTTTTCTGCGACTGTCTGGAAGCAGGCAAAACAAGGACAAAAGTTATACGAATATCATATCTTGACAGGGAAAACGGCATAGTTCTTGTGATGGGAACAGATATTACCCGTGACAGAGAAGAACGTAAACACGCCCTTAGTATAGCTCTTTCAAGAATAACTACCATACATGAGTTCTACTATTATCTGAAAGAAAACCGTTGCGAACTTCCTCAGAGAACTATGAGAAAATACAACTGTAAAAAGGTTTATACCGATATGCCTCATAGTTTTATGAAAGATTTTGTTTATGAGGAAGACTGGGACAATTTTGAGGAAATGTATAATCAGATAAGAAATCATGAACGTAAAACCGCAAAATGTGTTTTCAGAAACAAAAAAGGCGATGTATGGGTAAAGCAGACCTTGTCGGTTGTTCCTGCTGACGGAAAACAGAGTAATGTTGTTGTGGGTATACTTGAAGATATCACAGAACAGAAAAAGATGGAGTTCCGTGCCGAGAGAGACCAGCTTACAGGGCTTTACAACAAAGTATCCGCTCTTTCAAATATTCAGAACATCATGAAACGCTATAAAAATCAGACTCATGTTATGTTTGTTTTTGACCTTGATAATTTCAAGCAGATAAATGACTTGTACGGTCATAGTGTAGGCGATGACGTTCTTGTCAAAATGTCAACACTTCTCAGGAGTTATTTCAGAAGTGACGATATAGTAGCAAGATTTGGCGGAGATGAATTTATAGTGTTTGTTCCTTGTGTCAAGGATAAAAGAGTTGTGCTTGCCAAAGCCGACCTGATAATAGAAGCTGTCCGTGATGAAATAAGCGCACGTTACAACATGGCTCAAGTGTCTACAAGCATAGGAATAGCTTATTCGGATATGGGTAGCAGTGTGAGCAGTATCTTTGAACAGGCAGATAAGGCTCTGTATGAAGCAAAACAGAACGGCAAGGACAGATGTTGTGTGGCTAACAGTCATTCTCGTCTGAAACAGTCTGTTCGTGAGACAGTGAAGATATAAATTTATCAAATAGATTTCTAAGACTTTGTTCATATATCATTATGCGGTAGAAAATACTGTTTCTTTCAAATATAAGAGAGGTACAAGAGGTATCTTTTTCAATAAATAAATTTTTATTTACTTTTATTATAGCATCTGTTTTATTGGGAACAGATGTTATTTTTTTGCATATAAGATCATAGGAGTTCTGAGCGGTTTTAACGGAAAGTTCTCTGTACAGAAACAAAATATCACGTTCGGTGTGCAGTATTCCATAAGACAGGTCATTTGTAAAAGAAAAAGCATATCTTGGTGTAAGAATAAGGTTTGGCATAAGCTGTGATGTGTCCTCTCGTACAGAAGGATGAAGATAGTTTATAAGAGGGGTGTATTCTCCGCAGAATATCATAAGAGGCAGACAAAGTGCAAATATTTCAAGATTTTTGCCATACATATCGGTACTGCTTCCGAAAGATAATATCTGAGTTATTCGGATATCAGGTCTGTTGAGGCTTATCGCAGTAAGTTCGTTGTAAATAAATTTGTCAGAAGGAGGGGCGGTGACAAATACAGTTGTTGTAGTGATATCGGCAAGTATACGTTTTATGGTTGTCTGTACGGAAAGTCTGTCGTTTACGGCACATGAAACGAGTTGTTCCGATTTCAGATGATATTCAAAAATATCAGGTTTTGGCAGTCCCGAAAGATAGTTTATTATTTTTTCGGTGTGTTTGTTCTGAAAATAAGTTTCCTCTCCCATGCAGGTCATTTTGTAGGCTTCTGTAAGACGGCATTTTTCGTCATGTGACAGCATAAGGCTTTTGGCTATAGTCTGTACGCTCTTTATATCCGATGGGGTTCGTGTACCTGAAATATATTTGTGCAGAAGTGTGCGTTCGATTTTTGTTTCTGTTGCAAGAGCAGATATATTTGTCTTTCTTTCCTTGACGTAATAAGAAAGTATTTTTGAAAATTCAGTCAAAATATTTCACCTCAGTTTGTTTAGTGTCTGATATATTTTATCATAAAAAAAATCAATAATTTGGAAAATTGTGTCGATGAAATATTGTTTTACGTTCCATAAAAAGTAAAAAAGATACCTTTCGGGTAATCTGAATTCCTTTTAGGGAAACTCTATTGTATAAGTGAAACTCACATGCTATAATAATTTTGTCGTCAGGGAGATGACGATAAAAAATATGTGTCACATATAAAGTCACATATTTACAAACTGCTTTCTGTGTTGTAAAATTAAAATTGTAAAAAAGAGGAAAGGAGTCTCCGGTACAGCGGAGAGGAAAAATATTATGATAAAAATTAAGCTCGGGATAATCGACAATGACAAGATATATCTTAACAGGATATCAAAATACTTCAGTACAAACTATAAAAATCAGGTTGAGATATATTCTTTTACAGATGAATCAACAGTAGCAGAAGCAGTAAGGCAGAACAAGATCAATGTATTGGTAGCGTCACAGGATTCAGAAATAAGAACCGACAGACTCGCAGACTTTTGTATGTTTGCATATTTTGTCGATTCAAAGATGATAGATACATACAATGATCATCATGCCATATGCAAGTTTCAGAGAGCGGACCTTATTTATAAGCAGTTGCTTGGGCTTTATTCGGAAAAACTTGCCGATAAGGTAAAGTACAAAAACTCAGGCACAAGAAAATCGGAAATAAGCTTGTTTGTTTCGGGATTTGACGGTGCAGGGGCAACAACGTCAGCAGCGGCTTATGCAAAGTATCTTGCGGCAAAAGGAAGAAAAACTTTGTTTTTGAACCTTAAACAATTCGGAAGTACGGAAAATATTTTTGAAGCTTCAGGAAAAGGTTCTTTTACAGATGCGATATTTGCGATAAAGAGTAAAAAAGTAAATATGACACTCAAACTTGAAAGTATCGTAAAACAAAGCGAAGACGGGGTTTATTTCTACGACAATTGTCAGAACGCCCTTGATTACACAGAGATAAAGCTTGATGAACTTGAAATATTGCTTGACGAGATGAGCAGTAGTTTTGGATATCATAATATAGTGGTTGTAAGTGACTTCTATTTTTCTGACAGTCTTATCTATCTTATGGAACAGGCAAAGGACATTGTAATAGTATCTGACAACAGAAAATCATCACAGATACAGCTTGAAAGGAGAACATCGGCAATAAAAAGTCTTGATAACAGACATAATCTGAATATTTCAGAAAAAGTAAGGCTGATTTTTAACAAGACAATAAACGCAAGTATATTCAGAACGGATTTTCCGGTTATAGGGATACAGCCCGAACTTGAAATATATGATGACAAGGAGATAGTAAAAACAATAGCTTTTTCGGGTATATTTGATAAGATGAACAGTATGAGAAAACAGGAGTCAGGCAGATGACAGCACACGAGATAAGGAACACCAGAAAAGAAAGTATGACAACAGAACTTAAAGCTTATGTAATGGAAAATTTCAATCTTAGTGAAATGTCAGATGATGAGCTTTATAACAAAATAGAACAGGAAGTAATACAGAGAACAACAGATACTTTTTTATCAATAGATGACAAGGTAGATATAATAGAGAGAATATTCAGTTCGATAAGAGGTCTGGGATTGCTTGATATTATAATGAGAGATGACAGCATAACAGAGGTAATGATAAACGGATATGACAATATATACGTAGAAAAGAACGGAAGACTAAAAAGACTTAATAATAAATTTGAAAGCCAGCAGAGACTTGAAGATATAATACAGAGAATAGTTTCTGCTGCGGGGCGTGAGGTAAATCAGGCAAATCCGATAGTAGATACAAGGCTTGCCGATGGTTCAAGAGTAAACGTAGTTTTACCGCCAATATCGCTTAGCGGTCCGGTAGTGACTATCAGAAAGTTTTCAAAAACACCTATGACTATTGAACAGCTTATAAAGTACGGCTCTATAACGCCTGATATAGCACATAAGCTGGAGTTGCTGGTAAAAGCACGCTATAACATATTCATAAGTGGCGGTACAGGCTCAGGAAAAACAACTTTTCTGAATGCTCTTTCAAATTTTATACCGGGTGAGGAACGAATAATAACGATAGAAGACTCGGCTGAACTTCAGATAGAAAATGTAGAAAATCTGGTAAGCCTTGAGACAAGAAACGCAAATACTTCAGGTGTAGGACAGGTTTCTATGAGAGATCTTATAAAAGCTTCACTGCGAATGCGACCTGAAAGAATAATAGTCGGAGAGGTCAGAGGTGCTGAGGCATTGGATATGCTTCAGGCTATGAATACAGGACACGATGGTTCGCTTTCAACAGGACATGCCAATTCGGCTTCTGATATGATGAGCAGACTGGAAACGATGGTTCTGACAGGGGCGGAGGCTTTACCGCTGGCCGCGGTAAGACAACAGATAGCGTCAGCGGTTGATATAGTGATACATCTTTCAAGATTAAGAGACCATTCAAGAAAGGTTACGGAAATATCAGAAGTAACCGGAGTAAAGGACGGAGAAATAGAATTAAATCCGATTTATGTATTTGAGGAAACATCTGAAAGTACTCGTGAATCGGTTTGCGGAGAACTAAGGAGAACAGAAAACAAATTTATTTATGATGAAAAATTAAGGAGAAGTGGAATAGATGAGAAAATATAAGGGGAAGTTATGAAAAGCAAAAAGAAAAATCAAAAAAAGTACAACAAAGGTATACTCGGAACAGGTACAGATTATTCGTTCTATAAAATGACGTGTTCCGAAACCGCACTGGTTTGTTGTGTAAGTGTTATTGCCGGTGTTCTGGCGTTCGGAATGTTTTTTGGATTTTCTTTTCTTGCACTGATATTTGGTGCGGTCATTGCGGTTGTGATGCAAAGACCGGGTACGGAATACTTTAAGAAAAAGAGAAATAAAAACCTTCTGATACAATTCCGTGATTTTCTTGAATCTTTATCATCTTCGCTTTCAGCCGGTCAGAATATTTCCATGGCAATAAAATCAGCCGGAAATGACATGGTTCAGCAGTATGGTGAAGAGGCTATGATGTCACAGGAAGTAATGATGATCACAAACGGTATGGAAAATAACTATACTGCAGAGGATATGTTTATTGATTTCGCACAGAGAAGTCATCAGCGTGATATAATGAGTTTTGCGGAAACTTTTCAGATATGTAACCGTACAGGTGGCAATATGAAAAATATTATCAAGGCAACTTATAAGATATTAAGCGACAAGATGGCGATGGAAGCTGAAATAGCTACTACCGCCTCAAAAGGCAAAAATGACCTTCTGATAATGACTTGTATGCCGTTTATTATATTGCCGATGATGAAATCTCTCGGAGGAGATATGGCAGCAAACAATATGATAAACGTAACAGTTAAAGTTATAGGTGCAGTGCTGATAGCAATATCGTATATAATCGGCAGTAAAATAGCTCAAATAAAAATATAGAAAAGGATTTTTTAACATGGACGATCCAATTCAGTTAATTATGGCGGTGATTGGTACAGGTTCGGCTTTGTTGTGGATAATATTATTTATAAAAAATTCGGGGAAATACTCTGAAATACTTAAAACCACAGCAGCCTCCGGATATCAGTTAAGTTCAGTTTTCTTCATTGGTTTTGCAATAATGAAACATCTGAAAATCAATGTACGAAGTGAAAAATATGCTTTGAAAAGAAGCAGAGCGGCAGAGTTATACGGACTTAAATATGCAGAATTTTATACATATCTTATAACAGGTGCGGAGGTAACTTATGCAGTTACAATATTTCCGGTGACTACGTTGCTTGCAGCGACAGCAGGAAGTGTTGAATTTGGAATCATGGGAGCTGTAGTCTCATTGCTTATGCTCTTTTATATAGATTCAGACGTTAAGAAAAAGGTTGAAGAACGTCACGACGAACTTTTGTGTGAACTTCCGGATATGATATCGAGGCTTACAATACTTGTAAATGCCGGAATGGTTTTAAGAGAAGCATGGAACAAGATAGCAGATTCGTCTGATTCTATGCTATGCAAAGAAATGCGTCATACATATGAGGATATCCGAAACGGAATGCCTGAGTCAGAAGCATTCAGTGCATTTGCGGAAAGATGTCACACAAAGGAGATAAGAAAATTTATCAGTACACTAAATCAAAATCTTCAGAAGGGTAGCACAGAACTGGTCAGTTCTTTACAGACAGCTGCCGCTGAACAGTGGGAAGAAAAAAAGAATCTGGTCAAAAGGAAAGGAAACGCTGTCGAACAGAAGTTGTTATTACCTATGATAATCATATTTATCGCAATAATAATAATGATAATAGTTCCGGTGTTTACTAATATAGTATAAAAAATAATAATAAGGAAACAGGAGAGAAAAAACAATGAAAAATTTAATGGCAAATGTAACAGCAAAGGCAACAATGAAAATGATGGCAGCAAAGGCAAGAGTTAAGGAGATGCTCAGAGATGAAAGAGGAGAGGTAAACCTGATAGCTATACTTCTTATAATAGTTGTAGTAGTAGGACTGGTTATCATATTCCGTGATAATATCGAAGATCTTATAGACAGTATATTTAACAATATAAATGAAGGTATTGAAGAGGTATGATCTGTGAAATTTTTCAAAGATGAAAAGGGAGCGGCTTTACTCGTTGAAGCCGCTTTCATATATCCTATAGTAATAATTGTGGTTGTGTTTATGATATATCTTGGTATGTTTGTATATGAATCGGCAGTAATTCATGATATGGCGGCAACAACTTCGATGATGGCGGCAAAATCAGTTTCATTTCCGGGATATGATGAATTAGGCGATTTTTGTATCAAAGGTGGCGATGATGATACTGAGATAACAGTGGGAATGGTAAACAAAGCATATGAAGATATGAAACCGTACAGATATATAGTAACAGGTAAGGTTGACAAGGTGTTTGAAGAAAATCTTACAGGCAGGACAAAGGATATTCTTCTTAAAACCGAAGAAATAGACTGCAGTATAGACGTTGACCGTCATCTTCTGAGCAGACGTATAACAGTGAAACTTGAAAAGGAAGTTTCTATGCCTCAGATTTTTGAAATGATAGGTCTGAACGATAAATATCTGATAACTGCAACTGAAATGTCCATAACTTCCGACCCTGCAGAATTTGTAAGAAATACAGATATAACCGCAAATGTAACAGGATATCTTGCAGAGAAGTTTAAACTCGGAGAAAAATTTTCCGCACTCAGGGAAAAGATAAGCGGAACACTTGAAAACCTTAGTATAAACGGAGATAAAGAAAAATGAGCAGAAAAAGGTCTTTTAAAGGCTCGGTAACAGTAGAAGCGTCACTTGCACTGCCGATATTTTTGCTTGGCTTTGTACTTATACTCTCACTTGTACAGATAATAAGAACTGAAAGTATAGTACAGCATAGTATGAACAGAATGGCAGTAGAACTATCAGAGTATTGTTACGCGGCAGACAAGCTTTCTCTTACGGAAGCTATACAGAAGTCAAATATGACGATAGGCGAGGCAGTGGAGAATATAACGGAAATGTCAGGGATAATGGACGATGAGACGTGTGATGACGCAGAAGGAACAGCGGTCATAACCGAACTTACGGAATTTTTGCTCGGAGATACAGCGGATATGGGTCTTAACGGTCCGATAGTTGAAAAACTTTGTCACACACTTATGCCAAAGTATATAAACGAAGACAAGGATGTTGCTGACAGATATCTTGAGAAACTCAGCGGTATAAAAATATCTGATATAGATTTCAGATATTCTACTATACTTAAAGACGGAAAATCAATAAAACTTACGGCGATATACGAGCTTAAACTCAATACTTTCGGATTTTTCAAAGAAAAAGGCATTACTTTTACGATGCAGAATACCGCAGGTACAGCAGCATGGCTTACAGGTATGACAAGGAAAGAAACAGAGGAAGAAGAGCCTGAAGAAACCGAAGAAGAGGAAAAAAGAGAACCGACAAAATGGGATATTGTATCAGTTAAGGACAGAGGTACTGCATGGATAGATGAGATCCAGTCGGAAAATCCGGGAAAAGCAGTGGCATCAGGCAAGGGAATTCATCTTTATGACAGTAGCGGAGTATTTACAGCGGTTCATTCTGTAAATGTATTTTCTGTAAGTTATTCAAAATATGATTCTTCATTAAGCGGAGCACAGGCTTACACGCTTGATGAAAAAGGATTTAAAGCTGTTCTTAACAAGTATGCAAGAAAAATCAAGGAAAACACCAAAAATATCGGTAGCGAAATAAAAATGGAAGATGGAACGGTAAAGACCATTCTTACCAAAAATAAAAAATCCGGACTCATAATAATTATTCCGGAGGAAGCAAAAGAAAACAAAGAATTATACGATAAGATAATTGAAACAGGAAAGAAAGTTTCTGAAGAACAAAAAATAGAGATAGAATTTACATTCAGAGAAAAAGCACTCTGACAGACAGAAAGGGTAAAAAAATTATGTTGTTTATTGTAACAGGTATTTTGATGGCAGTTGTTTCTGCTTTTGGTTTTATGTATTTGAAAGATATAAAAGAAACTGATAAAAATATAAATACACGCGGTAAGTGGTTTGCGTTTTCTCTTTTGGTATATACTGCAGTAGATGTTGTGACAGCGGTAATTCTGAGCCGACACGACTGTGGTATCATATCGGCCATAAGTACGCTTATTCTTCTTAATGCGATGTTTTTGCTTGCTGTAATAGACTTCAGACATAAGATGATACCAAATAAATATATTTCAGGACTTGTAATTATAAGAGCTGTTCTTATAGTTTGTGAGGGTATAGTAAAGAACGATTTTATAGAAATACTGATAGGTTCTTTGATAGGTATGCTCATAGGTTTTATGATACTTGGCATAACAGCACTTGTATCCGGAAAAAATCTTGGTGGCGGTGATGTCAAGATGTATGCTGTTATCGGATTTTTTACAGGAGGTTCAGCTGTCCTTGACGTTCTTATCTATTCGTCAGTGATATGTGCGCTTACAGGACTTCTTCTGGTTGTAATGAAAAAATGCAGTATGAAATCACTTGTACCGATGGCACCGTTTGCATTTGTCGGAACTGTTTTGTATGTGTTGCTTGGAGCGTAAGGGAGATATAAAATGAAAAAGAAAAAGAAGAGTAACAGTGAAAAATACGGTGTGCTTTTTATCATGGTCATTATGATCGTGTTTGCATGGTATGGTGTTCTTGGCGGAAGCGGTAAAAAAGAAAAGCTTCTTATGCAGTACATAGCAAAAGCTGAGGAACACGAGGCTAAAGGAGCATATATAACAGCTGTGGACTGTTATCTTAAAGCACTTGAATTAGAGCCTGAAAACTATGATTATATGCTTAAAACCGCAGAAAATTATAAAAACTGTGATGACAGAAAAGGTTTTTTTGATTATTGTGATATGGCTATAGAAAATCAGCCTGAAAATGATGACGCATACATCATGAAAGCACGTTATTATCTGGATAATGAGAAATATGCCGATACTATAAATGTTCTTAACAGTTCACCTGTAATGACAGAGGAAATGAAAGAAGTTCTCAGCGAAGCGGAGTACAGTTACAGAATATATATAAAGGCGTATGAAGATACTTACGGATTTTACGGAAAATATGCAGCTGTAATGAGTACAGAGGGAAAATGGGGCATCATAGACAATGAGGGCGACGTGGAAATATCTATAAAATATGATGCGGTAGGCGGTTATAACAAACTTGAAGATATAGTTCCGGTATGTCGTGACGGTGAATGGTATTTTGCTGATATTGACGGAAATAAAAAATATGTTCCGGATAATGATTATTCATTTATAGGAACATACAGAGAAGGATTTGCTCCGGTTTGCAGTGGAAAAAAATACGGCTATATTGACCTTGGATACAAGGAATATCATATGGAATATGATTTTGCAGGCACATTTTCATCAGGCGTGGCAGCTGTGTGTAAAGATGGAAAATGGGCACTTATTGATACGGAGTTTAAAAATATAACAGATTTTATATTTGATGAGATAACTGTCGATAAATATGGTCTGTGCGAACACGGTGGAATTATCACCGCTGTAAAAGACGGAAAAAACGTATATCTTGACAGTCGTGGCAAAGAAGTTGCTGACAGTACGATATATTTTGCAGGTGTAACTCCGTATGAAAAAGACGGCCTGTGGGGATATTCTTCGCAAAGTGATGATGTTATAGAAGCTCAGTTTGAAGAAGTAACTCCATTTTCTGATTACGGTTCTGCAATGGTAAGGACAGATGAAGGCTGGCAGGTGCTGAGATTTTATAAATATATGGCAGATTAAGAGAATGTCTGATTTCAGAATATATTATAAATGTAGGGCATATCTCTTGAATATATCCGTTTGAGGCGTTTTTTCAGAAATTCTGTTTCTGCGATAATTTCGTCACTGCCGGATCTTATGAGTGGCGTTATTTTTGCAGAACTGTCGGTTATTTCGTCAAGGATAGTGTTGCTTACAAAAAATGAAAGTTTCTTTGCGCTGTTGTTCCATTCGGATGACAATAGTTCAGACTTCTCGATTGCGTTTTCGGTCATATCATTTTCAACGCAGTATTCTATTTCGGAGATTAGTTTATCATATTTTTTGTATTCATGCTTCATCATTGAGAGATATGAAATACTCATTATGATGATAGACAGTACTATAGTTACACTTGTATAGACCCTGCTCATTTTTTACCCTTTCTTTTGCTTTTTTATTATATTGTAATTTCCGTTTTTATCGGAGGTCATAAGAAATACATCTTGTATTTTTGTTTTGTTTTCTTTAAGAATTTTTTCGAGTTTTTGTGTGGTTATTCCGGCGGCAGTCTGACTTCTGTGGAGCAGTTTGCCGTCATTTATTATTATATAAGGCGGATCGGTGGTATGCATTACACTGGTCACGTCTTTTTTTGTTGCGGGTTGATACGGTGTTTTCTGATATGCGGAGATTTTACCGTTGGTTTCAACTATTGCAAACTGAACTTCAGATATGTCAAAGATATTCATTTCTCTGAGTGATTCAAGAAGGTCATCGACAGACATTCGCAGGGCTTTTAGTTTTTTCTGGTCAAGTGTACCGTTTTTTATGATTATCTGCGGAGTACCTGATACCAGATATCTGAATTTCTGATATCTTAGTGTAATGATCGACATGATCACCTCAAATGATATAAGAAAAAGTATAGGAACGATTCCCGTTGTAAGAGGTGCATCAGTGTTTTCAAGGGAGATAGTAGCAATGTTTGATATAAGAATAGTTATAACAAGTTCTGTCGGTTGCATCTGACCTATTTGTCTTTTACCCATAAATCTTACAGAAAAAATTACAACAATGTATAAAATAAAAGTTCGTATTACCATAATAGTCATATATCACACTTCCTTCTTTTTTTATTATATCTTTATTTTGCTGTATTATTTATGCATAAAAAGATAATACTATATTCAGATAAAAAAATATCCGGAAGTGATTAAAATGGAAATGTATATTACTCTTGATTATCAGGATGAAAAACTTGATTTTTCATTAAAAGATAAAATAAAAAGATTTAAGGAAATAACTTCAGGTTCGTCAGATCTCATGATAAATGAAGTGGAGATATGCGGTGTAAAAACAGCACTGCTCAGTTGTGAGGGTATGATGTCAACCCAGGTGGTTACAAGGCTTGTACTTGTACCTCTTACGGAACTTAATCTTAATACAGAGCAGAAAATCGATGCAACGGGTCTTTTTGACCATATAGACAATCATATGTTGCTTTCTGTGGACAGACCAAAGGCAGATAACTACGGAGATGCTATGCGTCTTATAAATTCGGGATTTGCTGTTCTTATTGCTGACGGAAATACTCAGGCGCTGGGATTCGGAGTACAGGGGTACGGAATAAGAGGAATCTCCGAACCTACATCAGAACAGAATATAATGGGCTCTCATGATGCCTTTACAGAAACCATACGTATAAATATGTCACTTATACGACGCAGGCTTAAAACGCCTTTTCTCAAACAGGAACTTATGGTAATGGGGAGTAAAAGTCATACGGATATATGTCTGGTGTACATGACTGATCGTGTATCCAAAAATCTCATTAACCGTATTAAAAAGTCGCTTGGAAAGGCAGAACTTGAAACTGTGCTTTCGAGCGGATATATAAGGCCTTTTCTGGAAAGCAGAAAAAAGGGTATATTTACTTCGGTAGGAGTTACAGAAAGACCTGATGTGCTGTGTGCTAAACTTCTTGAAGGCCGTGTCGGCATAATAGTGGACGGTACGCCGTTTGTTACGGTGATACCAAAGCTTTTTGTGGAAAACTTTCAGACTATGGATGACTACAACTGCAAGCCGTACTATGCTACGTTTATACGCTGGATAAAGTATCTGGCTTTTTTTGTTTCTCTGCTTCTTCCGGGGGTATATGTTGCAATAGCTATACATCATCCCGAATTTTTTAACAGATCACTGCTTCTTATGCTTATTGAAGCAGAACAGGAAGCGCCTCTCTCGCTTATAACCGAATCGGTCATAGTATTGCTTATGTATGAGATAATACGTGAGGCAGGTATACGGTTGCCTCAGGCTGTCGGAGGAGCGGTAAGTATAGTTTCAGGACTTATCATAGGTGATTCTGCTGTGAAATCAGGGCTTATCAGTACACCGATGCTTACGGTCATAGCGATATCTGTTGTGAGTGGTTTTGTTATACCGTCACTGGATCATACGATCACGGTGTTCAGATTTTTATTTCTGATATCGGGTGGTTTGTTCGGGCTTTACGGGATAAGTATTCTGGGAGCGGTAATGATTTTCAATATATGTTCTACGGAAAGCTACGGTGTTCCTGTTACAGGTCCCGTATCGCCTTTCAGAATGTCTGCTATGCGTGATGTGATGACAAGGGTAAGTTTCAGAAAAATGCAAAAAGGCAATTTTACAATAGAGAAAATAAAATAACGGGAGGCTGTGTATGAAGATTTCTTATGGACAGTTATGGGCAGTTCTTTTTCTGAGCAATGCCTTTACTGTTATATGTTCTGCCGTATCATATTCGGTTGCGCAGATGACAGGAACACTTATATCTGTTTTGGTACAGTTTGTACTGACTGTGCCTGTGATATGTTTTTTAAAGAAGAAAAAGTACAAAGCAAATTTTCGCTTGCCGGCGTCAATGTTGTTTTCAGTATATTTTATATTTGCAGGAATGATATCATTTTCAAGAATGTTCAGTATTCTCAGATATGAAAATTCGGGTCTGACGTCTTTTGGAAATACTATGATAGTTATATTGCTTGCAGTGTGTGTACTTTACTGTTGCAGGCTCGGAATACATTCGGCAGGCAGAAGTGCAGTGATAGTTGCAGGACTTTTTATTTTCTTTGTCGCAGTGCTTTTTGCTACTTCTTACAGTCAGGCGGAATTTTCAAATATTACATCAAAGTATGATGAAAACAGTGTATGGTATTATGTGATAAATGATATTTCAAATTCGGTTGAACTTCCTGCACTGCTCATTTTACCTTGTTTTGCTGAGAAAAATCAGTACAAGTCGATAATGCTTTATTTTCTTACAAAACTTATTCTGGTTGAAATGATCTCATTTCTGGGAGTGATAGTGCTTGGAAGAGCGTCACTTATTTCTGATAGTCCGTTTTTTGAAATATGTTCATTTTCGCAACCTTTGAGCGTACAGCGTTCAGATGCATTATTTATCGGGATAAATACGCTTATCTGTATAGTAAACATAACCGTTGACGCTGTTGCTGTTTCGGTATTTGCCGGAAAATATATAAAGTATTCAGAGTTTTCGGGTGTAGTTCTCATGCTGTCGGGAGGTATCTGGTTTCATATGCATGAGATTTATTCGGCAGGGTATTTGTCTGTCATTGTTATGCTGATGCTTGTGTATATTTCGGTATTTTACAGATATATGAGAAAATCAGAACGAGGTGTATCGGCATGAGGAAAATAATATTTTCATTGATATTTCTTTTATTTATTTTTACAGGCTGTACTGAAAATCTGGAAGTGCGTGACAGAGCATTTATTCAGGGAATAGCCGTAGAATACACGGAAAACGGATATAAAATATGTATGAGGCCGTTTGAGTCCGAAGAAACATATATCGGTGAGGGTACTACATTCAAAGAAGCTGTCAGGTCAGCGGAGCTTAAATCAGGTAATGATTTTTTTACCGGTCATACCGAACTGATCGTAATTTATGAATATGAGGCATTTTCAATATGTTCCGAACTAATAAACGAAGAAATATCAGCAGGTTGTCTTGTTGTATACAGCGATAGCCCTGTAAAATATGTTGAGGAAAACGATACTGAGAAAATAATGGATATAGTGAGTATTTCTATGAAAAATAAAGAAAGTATGAAAATAACACTTTGTGATGTGCTTAATAAAAAATAACAAAACACCGCCGGAAGTTTTAAGGTTGCTTTCGGCGGTGTTTGAATTTGTAATGGTCAATTATCTGTTATTTCTTTAATCTGTTCATCAGACATTCCCATTTCACGCATTTTCTTGATGAGTTTTTCTGATTTTTCAATAGCGGATTGTTTTTGAGTTTCTAAAACCTGTTTTTCACTTTCTAAAATTTGTTTTTCTTTTTTCATTTTTTCTTCGGTTTCTTTCAACTGCAAAGTCAAATCGGCATTAATATCTGCAGCATATTTTTTAGCAAAATTTCTTACAGCGTCGCTCATAGCGTTCACTCCTTCTTCAGTATGTTTGATTTGTTTTATTCTGTCAGATAATGCACCGAAGTGCGAGATGTTCATATCCGTGTTTTTAAAGTATTCCATAAGTGGTGTTATGGGTCTGTCGGTTTTTACGGCTGTATTCAGATAAATTTCATGTATGCCATTTGGTACTTCCTTATCATATCCATTGACTGTACGTTTTATCGAATAGTAATTATCATTTAATTTAAAAATATCAAAAGCAGTGATATATATGAGATAGATATCAGGAAGATTTTCGTATTTTACACCCTTTTCAAGATATGAAATATCGATATTTGACTGATAATATCGTATGCGTTTAGGGTGATAATCGTTATTTGGTTTCTGTACTTCAATGTTGTATATTTTACTTTTGCTGTCTTCAGCCAGTACATCAAGAGTAACTGAATGTGTATTAAGATTTCTTATGGAATATTGTGTTTTTACGTTCATAACTTTGAGATCGTAAATTCCTGTGATTTCCCTTAATATGTACTCACAAGCAGATTTATCTTTCATTACTTCAGAAAAAAAGCCGTCATCCATGAGGTTGAATTCTTTGACAATAGCTTGTTTCTGCTCAAAAGTACCGATGAGGTCTTCATATTTTATTTCTTTTGTCATCTGTTTTCTCCTTAAATTATACCATAAATATTTTTATGTCACAAGGTTTATGAAGTGTTTTTTATAATAGAGATTATAACATTTTTTTGTAATCGGCACAATAGATTTTCCCTAAGAAGTAATTTTTATCCCTAAAACGCATTGGATTTCAAATATATTCCATACATATTTGCTTTGTACGTAAAATAGAAATTTAAAGCGAACAATTTGAAATATCACAAATCAGCATTTTTGTGCAGATATATCTAAAATGCGCTAAAGTATACTATATATTTGTGTAGAAATTTTTATTGTATTATGGTATAATATATACATCTCTAATTTTATAAAGGGTGAAAAAATTTTTATGGTATACTTTGATAATGCGGCCACAACTAAACCGGATAAAGCGGTTACTCTTGCGGTTTGTGATTGTATGGAAAATGAATTTGGAAATCCGTCGTCACTGCATATGCTTGGTGTAAAGGCGCAGTCGGTTATGGATAATGCGAGAAAAAATATAGCATCGGCTCTTATGGCAACACCTGAAACCATATACTTTACATCAGGTGCTACAGAGAGCAGTAATCTTGCGATAAAGGGAGCAGCAGGGGCATACGGACGCAGAAAGAAACGTCTCGTTACTACAACAGTGGAGCATTCCTCTGTTAAGGAGATATTTGACAGCCTTGAGAAAGAAGGCTATGAAGTGATACGTATATCTCCGGGAAGTGACGGCGAGTTTTCTGTTGATGATTTTACCGAAGCTGTTGATGAAAATACTTGTCTTATAAGTGTTATGCTTGTAAATAACGAAACAGGTTCGATTCTTCCGGTAAAGAAGATATTTTCAATGGCGAAGATGAAAAACAGTGAGATAATAACTCATTGCGATGCAGTTCAGGCGTTTATGAAAATACCTGTAAAGCCGGCTGATCTGAAAGCAGACCTTATTTCGATGAGTGCCCATAAAATATATGGACCTAAGGGGATCGGCGCTCTGTATGTGAAAAAGGGAGTACGACTTTTAAAACAAAATCTCGGAGGCAAGCAGGAAAATAATCTTCGTGGCGGAACAGAAGCCACTCCGTTAATAGCAGGTTTCGGAAAAACAGTTGAGATGCTGTCGGGAAATGTAAACGAAAGACTTGCTCATTTTGAAAAATTAAGAAAATACAGTGTAGAAAAATTAAGCGGAATTGACGGAATATTTATTAATTCTCATGAAAATTCCGTTCCATATATACTCAATATCTCTGTAAAGGGTATACGTTCGGAAATATTACTGCATTTTCTTGAAGAAAAAGAAATATATGTTTCAAGTGGTTCAGCATGTTCAAAAGGTGCAAAAAGCGGTGTGCTTGCACAGTTTGGAATAGACCCTAAACTTGAAGACAGTGCTTTGCGTATAAGCTTTAATCATGAAAATACCAAAGAAGAAATAGACTTGTTTGTAAACGCACTGATTGAAGCACAGAAAAGATTAAAAAGGTAAAGAGGAATAAGTATGAAAGAAATTATTTTAGCCAAATACGGGGAAATTGCCCTTAAAGGACTTAACAAAAATACATTTGAAGACTTGCTTATAAAAAATATAAAGCGTCGTCTCAAACCACTCGGAAATTTTGATTATGTAAGACAGCAGTCAACGATATACATTCAGTCAGCAGATGAAAATGCCGATCTTGATATGGTTATGGACAAGCTTGCAACTGTATTTGGTGTAGCTGCCATATGTAAAGCTGCAGTTTTAGAAAAAGATTTTGAAAAGATATGCAGTGGTGTATACGAATATCTTGAAGACACTCTTACATATGCAAGAACATTCAAAGTGGAAGCCAAGAGAGCTGATAAGCGTTTTCCGATGAAATCGCCTGAAATATGCATGGAACTCGGAGGAAGACTTCTTGAAAAGTTCCCGCACCTTAAAGTTGATGTAAAAAATCCTGAAATAACAGTTACTGTAGAAATACGTGATACAAATGCATATGTACATGCAGTAAAGATCCAGGGCGCAGGCGGTCTTCCCGTAGGAAGCAGCGGAAAGGCTATGCTTCTTGTATCGGGCGGTATAGACAGTCCTGTAGCAGGATATATGATGGCAAAGAGAGGCATACATATTTCAGCAGTTCATTTTGTAAGTCCTCCGTATACATCTGAACGTGCAAGAATAAAGGTAGAACAGCTTTGTGAGAAGCTTACAGGTTATTGCGGAAATATAGCATTTTTCTGTGTTCCTTTTACAGAAATACAGGAAGCTATAAAGGATAATTGTCCTGAAGAATATTTTACTATAATAATGCGTCGTCTTATGATGGAAATAGCGCAGAAACTTGCAGATAAAGATGACTGTCTTGCACTTATCACAGGTGAAAGCGTTGGTCAGGTAGCAAGTCAGACACTTAAAGCGATAGCATGTACAGATGCAGTCTGCCGTATGCCTGTTTTCCGTCCTCTTATAGGAATGGACAAGACTGAGATAGTTGCTATTTCAAGGAAAATAGACACATTTGATATATCAATACAGCCATATGAAGATTGTTGTACTGTTTTTACGCCAAAACATCCTAAAACTAAACCAAGTGTCGAGGAAATAGAGAATGCGCAAAATGCATTTGATTTTTCCGAAATGATAAAAAAAGCGATAGAAGAAACAGAGATGAAACTAATAAAATTATAATCCATTTAATAAATTGTTCATTATTTCATAAAATATCGTTAAAGTATTTTTGTGAAAAACGCAATAAAAAACATATGGTTTAAAGGTGAAAAGATATAAAATGATAAAGATGTTGCTTGAAAACTTGACAAAAGAGTTACAATGGTGGTAGAATTGTTAATGTTAAGTAACAATTCAGTTATGTAATAAAAATACAGTCAGGATTTTTGAGCAGCTTTTAGGAGAGATCTATTATGGGTAAGTCAGCTGCCGGTAAAGCCAGGAAGAAGTTTTCTTATTTTGATGTGCTGAAAAATTTGTTCCCCTGGAAGGGAGATCCGGTAAGAGAAGTAATAAGGAAGATTATTTTTCTTATTGCAGTCATAGTGTTTGGTGTGTGTGCATTTCTGGTTTTTGATTATTTTTATGAAAATTATAAAAATAATCAGATGAACAAGGAAATTCAGAAAAATGTGCCTAATCTTTCGGAACTTGCGGATCTTATAGACAATGATGTGACAAATAAGGTAAGTTCGACCGAAATGCTTTCTTATATGAAAGAGATAATAGCGCAGACAGGAAATAATGACATTGTCGGACATATACAGATCCCCGATAAAAACGGTGATTGTAGCGATACAAAAGTAAATTATCCTATTGTTCAGAGCAGCAATGAAGCAGACAGAGATTATTATCTTGAGCGCAATATTTACAAACAGGAAGCCAGAGCAGGTTCAATATATCTTGATTATAACTGTAAGCTTGGTGCTCTGGAACGTTCAGACAATCTGGTGATTTACGGACATGAGATGCAGGACGGAAGTATGTTCGGTAATCTTTCCGAATACGATCATAATTATTCATTCTATGAAAATCATCCCTGCATAGAGCTTTCTTCGAGATATGATGTTTCAACATATAAAATATTCGGATTTTTCTATGCTGATGGAGGACGTGGTGAGTGTGATTTCTATTATACTCAGACAACCGAATTCGAAAATGAGAAGACTTTTTATGATTATGTAAATCAGATAAAGCGACGTTCACTTGTACTTAATGAAGTTGATGTAAAATATGGAGATGAATTGCTGATACTTTCGACATGTTCAACCGATTACTTCAACGATGCACGTTTTGTAGTTGCCGCAAGAAAACTCAGAGACGGCGAAGACAAATACTCCGGTACGGAGAATAATTCAAGAAATCCTAATCCTCTCATGCCACTTGAGTGGTATAAGGCGAGAGGCGAGAAAAATACTTATGTTGATGATGGTTTTGTACCTTATGGTTAGATAGGTTATCAGGGATTGGCGAGGAGAAGTTATTTATTATGGGAAAGAAAAAAGTTATAATAGCAATAGTTGCAGTCGTTCTTATTTTTGCAGTGGTTGCAGCTGTTTATATACTAACCTCAAAAGGTGAAGATAAAAATAAAGTTGAGGTAGTTCCGGATACAACAACTTCTGCAACAACAGAAGCACCGGTTACTACTGTTCCTGAAACAGAGCCGACAACTACAACGGTTACTACGTTTCCACCGTTCGTTAACGGTCTTAGTCTGAAGGCGCAGGAAGCAAAACAGTCAAATGCTGATACAGTCGGCTGGATACGTCTTAGCAATACGGTAATAGATTATCCGCTGGTTCGTACAAGCGACAATGACTACTATGTTTCAACTAATTTTTATCACAATGCTGATCCGGCAGGCTGGGTCTTTGTAGATTACAGATGTGACTTTGGCCCGGATCTTTATTCAGATAATCTTATGGCTTATGGACATAATATGGCTGATGGTTCTATGTTCAGTGATCTCAAGAAGTATCAGCGAGATGAGGCATTTTATGAAGCCAATCCTATTATTGAGGTCAGCTCACTTTATGCTGACTATCAGTACAAAGTTTTTGCGTTTATGCTTTGCAATGGTGTCAAGGGTTCAGATTTTGAGTTCTGGAATTATATTAATTTTGCTCCGGGAACAGATGAATGGTCGCTTGAAGAATATCTTGCAAAGATTGACGATAAATCACTTATAACTACCAATGTTGATGTTAAGGAAGGAGATAAACTTCTCATGCTGTCTACATGCAACACAGGTGATACTACCGATCCTATACGTTTTGTTGTCCTGGCAAGAATGGTCAGACCCGGTGAAGATGCGTATGAAGGCACTACCGGAAGTTCCAGACGATAAGGTGTAGTCAGAGAAGAAGTATTTAATAAGTGAAAATTTTAAAAATAAAGCTCTTAAAAGAGTTTGGATGGAGTCTTTTATGAAAGAACAATTACCGCTAAAGCGTATATTTGCAGGATTTGCAACATGTCTTGTGGTTTCGGTTGCAGTAAATGTAGCAGGTCTGGTAAATGAAACAGCACCGCAGAAGCAGTCAAGCTCGTATGTTATAAAAAGCGAGTCAGTTTCAGCTTATCGCAATGGTGCTTATGCCCCGGTTAGAGCGCTCAATCATGAAGAAAACCAAGAAAATATACAAACTTTAAATTTAGAAAAAGATGTGACAACGTTTGTATCGGGTTCTTCTGAAACAACGACTACGGTGATTACCGAGCCTCTTGAAAATGAAGAAAATGAGAAATATGAAGTTACAGACTGGTGGAAAGCTGAGCTTTCCGATTATAGTGAGACTCTTGAACAGCAGGGATTTGTTGCTATTGAAACTACAACTCCTGCGGTAACAGAGCCACCGGTTCAGGAAACAACACAAACAGAATCAGTAAATACAGATCCTGTTATACTTACTCCTGCTCCGACAGAAAATACTGCACCTGTAGCACCTCTGGTAGAATTGCCGAGTGATTTACAGCCGAGTACATTTTACTTTACAAGTTATGGATACGGTCATGGTGTAGGTCTTAGCCAGAATGGCGCAAATTTTTATGCTAAATATTCAGGATATGATTATCTTCAGATATTGCAGCACTATTATCCGGGAACTACAGTTATGTATACACCGGGAGCAGAGTCAGAAACAATATCTGTAAGAGGATATTCAGGTGGTGTAGTTGATATTATTTCTATGGTGTGCAATGCCGAAGTAGGTTCATCATTTGAAGTTGAGGCAATAAAGGCACAGGCGATAGCAGCTTACACATACATAAAATATTCAGGTGGTTCTACAAACGGTATGGCTATAAAACCGGGTGCCGATCAGAAGATCATAGACGCAGTAAAGTCTGTAATAGGTCAGGCAGTTTATTATAACGGTTCATTTGCACTTACACAGTTCTATGCATCAAGTGGCGGAACAACTGCCTCATGTAAAGACGTATTTTATGAGGATATTCCGTATCTCAGATCAATTCCATGTGCATATGATGATGTTTATGACCCTAACTACGGTTATATGATATCACTTAGCGTTGATTCACTCAGATATAAAATACAGAATGCTTATGGCATTACATTATCTTCCGATTATACTTCATGGATACAGCTTGTTGAAGGTGACGGCGGATATATTGCAGATGTTGTGATTGACGGTCAGAAAACTGTTGATGGTTATTCATTTGCAAGAATGATAGGTTTAAAATCAGGTAAGTTTACTTTAGCATATACCTGATGAAAAATAGTTGATTATGGCTTTTCTGAAATATCATTATTATTATGTTGATTTCAGAAAAGCCTTTTGTTTTAAAAATGATAAAGGGGGATATACTTATGAACATGTATGACATTATATCAAAAACAAAAAGAGGCATAGAGCTTACAGCTGAGGAGATAAAAATGATGATAGACGGTTATGTGAAAAAACAGATACCTGACTATCAGTTGTCTGCGTGGCTTATGGCAGTCTGCTTTAATTCGCTTACCGAGGAAGAAACACTTGCTCTCACATTATCTATGAGAGATTCCGGAGATGTGGTAGACCTGACAGGTATATCCGGAGTAACAGTTGACAAGCACAGTACAGGCGGTGTCGGGGATAAAACAAGTCTTATAATAGGTCCGGTAGTTGCGGCTTGCGGTGTAAGTGTTCCAAAGATGTCAGGAAAAGGACTTGGCCATACAGGTGGCACGATAGATAAACTTGAAAGTATTCCCGGATGCCAGACACAGGTTTCGTTTGAAAAATTTATAGAGTATATAAATAAAACAGGTTTTTCTATAGTGTCACAAAGCGGAAATCTTGTTCCGGCAGATAAACTTCTGTATGCGCTTCGTGATGTAACAGCAACGGTAGACAGCATACCGCTCATTTGTTCAAGTATAATGAGTAAAAAGCTTGCTATGGGGGCCGATTGTATATTGCTTGATGTGAAGATGGGCAGTGGTGCTTTTATGAAAAATACAGATGATGCCTGCCGTCTTGCCGAGCTTATGGTCAAGGTAGGAAAAGATGCCGGAAAGAAGTGTATGGCTGTTGTTACAGATATGGATATCCCTCTCGGAAAAGCAATAGGAAATACTCTTGAAGTCATAGAAGCTACAGATATACTAAAAGGCAGAGATAAAGGTCGTCTGTACGAATTGTGTATGGAACTTTCGGCATATATGCTTATGCTTGCAGGAAAGGGAACAAAGGAACAGTGTCTTAAACTTGCGCAGGAAGCTATTGATACAGGCAGAGCACTTGAAGTGTTTGAACGTTCTGTGGCACAGCAGGGAGGCGATACATCGTTTATAAATGATTATAGTCTGCTTGATACAGCTACGGTCAGATACGATGTGTGCAGTGTGTCTGAGGGATATATAACAAAGATGGACAGCGAAGTTATCGGTAAAGCTTCCCTTGCTCTTGGTGCAGGAAGAGTTACAAAAGAGAGCAGTATTGATTATACTGCCGGAATACTCCTTGAAAAGGAGTATGGAGAGTATGTAAACAAGGGTGAAAAACTCATGACTCTTATTACTTCTACAAAATGTGACATTGAAGATATATCACAAAAATTGATAGATACTATCGAAATATCAGAAAATAAACCGCAAATCAGACCTGTAGTGCTTAAAACTGTGGAGTAATTTCTTGTATGATTTATTTTTTTATCGAAAAATGTTTGTCATAATATCTGAAAAATATTATAAATTATGCTCTGAAATATATTGACAAAACATAAAAAAAACGATAAAATTAAATATACAGACACAAAAAAATAATGCACCTATGCCCAGAAAGGTGATAAGTTTTTTTTATGGCTGTACAATTTTCAAATGTGTGGAAAATTATCACAACAGTATTTATCGTGATATTCTCGATAAATGAAGGAAATCAGGAGGATTATAAAATGGGTTTTTTGGACAAAGTAGGTAGATTTGCAGAAAAAGCAGGAGAAAATATGGCTAAAGCAGCAACAGGCGTTGCAGATAAGTCAAAGACACTTGCGGAGAAAACAAAATTAAAAAGTCAGATAAACAATGAAAAATCTTCAATAAATAAGGCATATGCCGAACTCGGTAAAAAATACTATGAGCTTTCAGGAATAAATCCTGCACCTGAGTATATGGAATTTGTAAGCCAGATAAAAGCATCAATGGTACATATTGAAGAACTTGAACAGCAGATCGCAGCTCTTGAAATAGAAAGCACATGTCCTAAGTGTGGTGCTGCTATGAGAAGAGATCAGCAGTTCTGTCAGGCATGCGGTTCAAGAACAGAAAACTTTGTAGACGTTCCTGCTTCATCAGTGGAAGTAGTTCCGGAAGTAGAGCGTGCAGCAGAAAATCAGCAAAATCAGTAACACTTAATAAATAATAAAAAGCTGTCATCTTTTTTGAGTGACAGCTTTTTATTATTTAAATCACAAACTCTCTTTTTATGCATAGTATATATATGGATACCGGTTTTACGGTATCACAATAAATAAAGGGGGAGTAAATATGGACTACAGCTATTTTGACGTTATAAAAAGTCGCAGACAGCCACCTATGGCAAATCATATGATGAGTAACATGGAAACATCAGGACGTTTTCCGTCAGCTACACCTCTGGCGATGGCGTATGTACCATTTCAGACATGGGAGGAACCTTTTGATGCGTCTGATGCATTACAAGCAGGTACGTTGTTTCCACAGCTTGATCTGCCGTTTATGGAGGAGGGATATGCAAGATGAGTGAGAGTACAATGTTACTTGATACAATAAGGAAATATGGTTTTGCTCTTACTGAGTTGAATCTTTATCTTGATACGCACCCAAAATGTACAAATGCCCTTTCATACTTCAATAAGTATAAAGAACTGTACAAAAAAGCGTGTGACGAGTATACTTCAAAATATGGACCGCTCACTATAGATGATGCAGGCGCAAATGATTGCTGGTGCTGGACTTCGGGACCATGGCCATGGGAAAGGGAGGCGAACTGATATGTGGAAATATGAGAAAAGATTACAATACCCTGTAAAGATAAAAACTCCGAATGCAAAGCTTGCACAGGTTATCTGCAGTCAGCTCGGCGGTCCTGACGGCGAACTTGCCGCTTCACTCCGCTATATGAGTCAGCGTTATACTGCACCAAATGACGCAATAAAAGGGATTTTGACGGATATTTCCACTGAGGAACTTTCACATGTCGAAATGATCTCAGCGATAATTTATCAGCTTACAAAAGATCTTAGTATGGACGAGATAAAGAAGAGTGGTTTTGATAAGTATTTTGTTGACCATACACTTGGCATTTATCCTGCATCTGCGGCAGGTGTACCGTTTACAGCGGCATATTTTCAGTCAAAAGGCGATCCGATAACAGATCTTACCGAAGATATGGCAGCGGAACAGAAGGCACGAACAACGTATGATAATATTCTTCGCCTTGCCGATGACCCTGATGTCAAAGACGCAATAAGATTTTTAAGACAACGTGAAATAGTGCATTTCCAGCGTTTCGGCGAAGCACTTCGCATGGTTCAGGATAGTCTTGATTCTAAAAATTTTTATGCGTGCAATCCGTCATTTAATAAAAAGTGCGGTAACAGAAAGTTTATGCAGTAAAATTTTTAATCCCCGTCTTCCTTGTTTAAAAGGCGGGGAGCAATTTTTTTAGTGTATTATTTTTTATAATATCATTGATTTGATGTGTTTTTTTATGATATAATCTTTTTATGGCTCTGAGTATTAAAATGATAAAAAATATTTTTTTATAAAAATTAAAGATGATTATAAACTTTAGATTTATTGGCAGTCATAATTGAGGTGTGTTATGAAAAAAGTAGTCAGGTATGCATTGGCAGGTCATGTAATTATATTTATTATACTGGTTGTTTTGAGTATAGTGTGTGATTTTAGCATCTATTATCACTCGCAGTATTTCTTTGATATAAGATTTTTTTATTTATTATCAGTTATAGTTTCGTTGGTAGTGCTTTGGAAAATCGTCAGGTCAGAAAAAACAGAGCATAGAGTGTTGTGTGTGATAAAAAACATATTATTGATACTTGCACTTACAGTTTCAACGTTTTACTTTATTATGATGTCTTTTTTCAGAAATAATGATTTTTCTGATTATTTGATGCTTGAAAATAAAGATACAGATAAAACAATTATTGTTTGCCAATATTCTGAGGCGAGAACGGGCTTTATATCGGTTTATGAGCAGTATTGTAAAATGTTTCTTATAGAAAAAGAGCGGATAGAATTAGGAAATGAAACATCTGCAGAAATCAGTAATGCAGGTATTGATGATGATGGTAAACTGACTTTGAAATGTATTTTACATACAAAATATGATGGAAGCACTGCAAATGTAGATTATGAGGTTGATGTTTCGAAATAACTATTATACAAAACCCTGTCGTTTTTTTATGGCAAGGCAATAGTCTATACATATTCGTGTAAAAATCAATGAATTTTATCAGAATAATCACACTAATTGACACGAATATTTTTAAAAATTTTGCATAATTGTGAGTGAGATACAGCAGAAAGTTTTTGTCATGCATATTAAAAAATCTGAAAATAAAAAAGTTTTTATCAATCTCGCTAAAAACTTGACAAGGCAATATAAAAACTATATAATTATAGTGAACGTAAAAATAAATTTGTTTTCAATATATATGACGGTGATCTTATGAAAAAAAAGACTTTGATAGCACGTGATTTTTATCTTAACAGGCTTATAGATTTTAAAGATACAGATATGATAAAAGTTATTACCGGAATAAGACGTTGCGGTAAATCAAGTCTGATGGGACTTATGCAGGAGTATCTTTTAAATAACGGTGTATCTGAAAAACAGATTATATCTATAAATTTTGAGTCTATGGCGTATTCGGATATGGACGTAAAGACATTATATGAGTATGTCTGTAAAAATGTTGTGTCAGATAAAAAAATATATCTCTTTTTTGATGAAGTTCAGCTTGTGAAAGATTGGCAGAAGGCGATAAATTCATTCAGAGTTGATATTGATTGTGATATATATATTACAGGTTCAAATGCGTATTTGCTTTCATCTGAATTGTCTACCTATCTTTCAGGCAGATATATTGAAATCAAAGTTTTGCCACTCTCCTTCAGAGAGTTTATAGATTTTCACGGATACAGATTAAAAGAAAAAATACTTTCAGACAAAAGCAGTAAGAAGATTATTTATGATGTGGAAAATGATCCTGTTGATGCAAGAGATGTTTTTGATTTGTATGTAAAATATGGCGGTATGCCGTCTATTGCTGATGTTGGTCTTGATGTTGAAAAAGTATCAGCTGTTCTTGATGGTATATATTCAGCTGTTATTGTCAGAGATATACTTGAGCGTAAAAAACATGATAACATACGTCAGATAAATGATGCTGTTCTTTTGCGGAAAATCATGATGTTTCTTGCAGATAACATAGGAAACAATACTTCTTCAAATTCTATAAAAAATACTCTTATTAATGAAAAATTAATTGATAACAGACCTGCAGTACAAACTGTAAGTGCTTATGTGAATGCTCTTACTGAGGCATTTGTATTTTATGAAATACAGCGTTTTGATATCAAAGGCAGAGAATATCTTAAAACTCTTGGTAAGTACTATATCGTGGATATAGGGTTGCGTAACTATCTTCTTGGAAATCGTGGAGGTGACAGTGGTCATATTCTTGAAAATATTATTTATTTTGAACTGTTAAGACGAGGCTATGAGGTGTCAGTAGGAAAAATCAACAATAAGGAGATCGATTTTATTGCTGTTAAAACAAATGAAAAGAAATACATTCAGGTTACTGAAACTATGGTATCAGAGGAAACAAGACAACGTGAACTGGCGCCTTTGACAATGGTTGATGATAATTATGAAAAGTTTATTATTACGATGGATAAACCTATTGTAACAGATATTGACGGTATCAGAATAATAAACGCTCTTGACTGGCTTCTTAACGAATAAGATTTAAAAAAAATAAAATTTCACAAAAAACCCTTACGATTTATATAAAGCGTAGGGGTTTTTAATGAATATATCTTTTATTTTCAAAACCTTATTGACAAACAACGCTAAGTGTGATATCATTATTAACGGTTAGTGAATGCTAATTGTATATTCACTAAAGCAAAACAGAACGGAGAGTGTACTATGAATCTGAGAAATGCGGAAGTAGGAAAAGAATATATCGTCAGGCAAATAGAAACAGATGATGAAGAACTGAATGCTTTTCTGTTTTCTCTTGGTTGCTATAGCGGTGAACCTATTACAGTGATTTCACGTCTCAGAAGCAGTTGTGTTGTTTCGATAAAAGACGGAAGATATAATATTGATAACAATCTGGCAGAAGCGATTTTAGTATGATTTTTTAATCAAAATTTTAATTCTGCTTTTTATTTTGAAAATGCGTTAGCGTATTCTAACGCAATGTAATATAAGTAATATTAATACATAACATAAGGAGGAAATCATTATGAGAATTGCTTTAACAGGCAATCCTAACAGCGGTAAAACCACCATGTACAATGCGCTTACAGGTTGTAATGAACAAGTCGGAAACTGGGCGGGTGTTACGGTAGACAAAAAAGAACATCTGATAAAGAAGGGTTATTGTACAGGGGCAGAGGAACTTATTGCAGTTGATCTTCCGGGTGCATATTCTATGTCTCCTTTTACTTCCGAAGAAAGTATCACGAGCGCTTATGTAAAAAACGAAAAACCGGATGTTATCATAAATATTGTTGACGCTACGAACTTAAGCCGAAGTCTTTTCTTTACGACACAGATACTTGAACTCGGCATACCGGTCGTTGTTGCTCTTAATAAGTCAGATGTCAATAAAAAGAGACAGACTGATATTGATTCAAAGATTCTTTCAGAAAAGCTTGGCTGTCCTGTAGTAAATACAATATCCACTTCATCGGATGGTTTAAGTGATGTTATAAAAAAAGCAGTAGAACAGTCGGGAAAATCACAGAAAGCTCCTTATGTGCAGAATGATATAGATTTTACTGATAAAAAAGCAGTTGAAGAAGCTGACAGAAAACGTTTTGCTTTTGTAAATAATATAGTTTCTTCTGTAGAAAAGCGTAAAGTTTTTACAAAGGATAAAAATATAAATGACAAGATAGATGCTATTATAACTAACAGATGGCTTGGAATACCGATTTTTGCAGTTGTTATGGGGCTTGTACTGATGATCTCACAGTACTGGGCAGGTCCTTTTCTTGCAGATACATTTGTTGGCTGGCTCGAAGGATTTCAGGGCTGGGTAGGCGGTAAATTCAGCAATGCAAATCCTTTGCTCTATGCACTTCTTGTTGATGGTGTCATAGGTGGTGTTATTGCTGTAATCGGATTTCTTCCGCTTGTAATGGTAATGTATTTCCTTATCGCACTTCTTGAAGACTGTGGATATATGGCTCGTGTTTCTGTAGTTCTTGATCCTATCTTCAAAAAAGTAGGTCTTTCAGGTAAGTCGGTTATACCTTTTGTTATCACAACAGGTTGTGCCGTTCCGGGAGTGATGGCGTCACGTACAATTCATAACGAACGTGAAAGAAGAGCAACCGTAATGCTCGCACCATTTATGCCGTGTGGTGCAAAACTTCCTGTAATCGCTCTTTTTGCAGGTGCGTTTTTTAAAGATGAGTGGTGGGTAAGTCCGCTTATGTATTTTTCGGGTATTGTTCTCATATTTTTGGGGGCACTTCTTGTAAATATGATAGCCGGATACAGAGCAAAAAAATCATTTTTTATCATAGAACTTCCTGAATATAAAATACCAAGTTTTAAAAGAGCACTCGGTACTATGGTCAGCAGAGGCTGGGAGTACATAGTTAAAGCAGCTACAATTATTCTCCTCTGCAATACGGCAGTTCAGATCATGCAGACATTTGACTGGAGCTTTAAAGAAGCCGAGACAGCAGATGCATCAATACTCGCATCGATAGCAGGTCCGTTTGCATATGTTCTTGTTCCTGTAGTAGGTGTTCTTTCGTGGCAACTTGCAGCAGCGGCAGTTACAGGCTTTATTGCCAAGGAAAATGTAGTAGGAACACTTGCTGTTTGCTTTGTTGGTCTTGAAAATCTTATTGATACAGAAGAACTCGCACTTATGGAAGGTGCAGGTGCAGAAGTTGCAAGTGTATTTGCAATAACAAAAGTTGCGGCACTCGCTTATCTTATGTTTAATCTTTTTACTCCTCCGTGTTTTGCGGCTATTGGTGCCATGAATGCAGAAATGAAGAGTGCCAAGTGGCTCTGGGGCGGTATAGGTCTTCAGATTGCAGTAGGCTATACAGTAGGTTATCTTGTATATCAGATAGGTACACTTATTACAGAGGGGTCTTTCGGTAAAGGTTTTATTCCGGGACTTATTGCTGTTGTAGCAATGGCACTGATAATAGTAGCGATCTGTATAAATACAAACAGGAAAATCAAAACAGAGTACGCTCTTAACGGAAACAAGGCTAAAACAGTAGGCGCTAAGAATTAACAGAGGTCATTTTTATGGAAAATGTTATAATTATTGCTGTAGTAGCAGTGATAGTAGTTCTTGCTTCTTATTATGTCTATAAGGCAAAGAAAAGCGGAAAGAAATGTATAGGCTGTCCGTCAGGGTGTTCCTGTTCAAAAGACAAACAAAAATCATGTAACTGCGGTTGCAGTAACGATAACAAATAAAGAAAAACTCACGCCCTTGCAGATAATGTATTCTGCAAGGGCGTGAGTTTTTTATAACTGTTCACCTATGATTTCCATGATAAGTTCTTCGGACAGGCCTTTTGCTCTCATGTTCTCTATAGTGTTTTGTCTTTGTTGTGCTAACTTTCTTTGGTTTTCTTTCTTCTGTTCTTCGAGTTGTTTTTGGTTTTCTTTCTTCTGTTCTTCGAGTTGTTTCTGGTTTTCTTTCTTCTGTTCTTCGAGTTGTTTCTGGCTTTCTATCTTCTGTTCTTCGAGTTGTTTCTGGTTTTCTTTCTTCTGTTCTTCGAGTTGTTTCTGGTTTTCTTTCTTCTGTTCTTCGAGTTGTTTCTGATTTTCTTTCTTCTGCTCCTCTAATTTTTTTTGTGCATATCTTTCTGCCATTTCAAGTACAGCTTCACTCATAGAATTCACTCCTTGATTTGTATGTTTAATGTTTCTTACTTTGTCGGACAGTGGACCGAAGTCGGCTCTGTCTGCGTCTGTATTTTTAAAATATTCCATAAGACGAGTGATTGGTTTATCAGTTTTAACAGCGGTATTCAGATAAATTTCATGAACACCATTGTCTGATTCAACACCGTGCCCTTCAATAATTCTTTTGATATGGTAATAGTTATCTCCAAGCTTGAAAACATCAAATAATGTAATGTAGATAAGATAAATATCCGGCAGTTCCATATATTTTTTGCCTTTTTCAAAATAGGATATATCGATGTTTGATTGATAATATCGCATACGTCTTGGGTGATAATCATTATCCGGTTTCTGAACTTCAATGTTGTACAGTTTGCTGTTGCTGTCTTCTGCGAGTACATCAAGAGTGACAGAATGTGTGCCGATGTTTCGCAGTGCATATTGGATTTTTACATCAATGACTGTCAGATCTTTGATGCCGGTGATTTCTCTCAGTACATATTCGCAGGCGGCTTTGTCTTTCATAACCTCTGAAAAGAAGTCATCGTCCATAAGGTTGAAACTGTTTACAATAGCCTGTTTCTGTTCAAAAGTACCAAGAAGATTTTCATAATCAAATTTTATTTTTGTTTTCATTTGTTCCTCCTTTAGTATACCATAAATACACCATTGCTACAAGGTTTACAGTATAACTTTTTCTCTAAGGAGAGTATAACATATATTTTGATATGATTTCAATAGAAATGCCCTGAAAGGTAATTTTTCGCCCTAAGATGCACAGAAAATAAAAAAAGTTTATATAAACCATTTAAAAACCGTTAACCGTATAATCTGCACAAATAAAAATATTTTTTTTGGCTAACATCAATTTTGTCACTGCAAAATATACATACGGTATATAATTTTATTGTAATTACATACGAAAATGTACTTATTACACAAAAATCTCTTGCAAATAAATTGAATTGGTGATATAATAAAGATGAATAAAAAACATGAAAATTACTAAAAAAATCGTTCCGGAGTTGGTAATATGACAGAAAAACAATTAAAAAGGTTAAAGAGAACCGAGCTTCTTGAGATACTTTTTTTTATGAGAAAAGAAATAGAAACTCTGCAACAGGAAAATGCAGAGTTAAAGGAAAAGCTTGATAAATATTCGAGTGGAGGAAATATGATACTTTCGGATGCCAATATGGAAATGCTTACAAAGGCAGTTGAGTCAGCAGTAGCAAAACATCTTGGAGGTTCCGCTAAGAGAAATAACAACAAAAAGCGGTGAGTAACATGATAAAAATAGATTCAATTTCAGATTTGCCAACGTCTTCACAGCTTCAGGCAGAAATAAAACGCAGAAAATACCATAAAAATTATTTCAAAATGCTAAGAAGTACAGTTGCATCGTTGATAGTTGTTGCGGCGATAGCCGTTCTGATTTCCATGTTGTTTCTTCCTATTCTTAAAGTGACGGGCACAAGCATGACACCGACACTTGAACATGAAGAATTTATAGTTTGTAACAAGCAGGGGAGTTTTGAGAGCGGAGATGTCGTGGCATTTTATTTTAATAACAAGATACTTTTAAAGAGAGTTATAGGTACTGCCGGTGACGTGATAGACATTAAAGATGACGGTACTGTATTTGTAAACGGAGAGGAACTATACGAACCGTATCTTAATGAAAAAGCACTTGGGGAGTGCGATATAGAGTTACCGTACCAGGTACCTGAAAGCCGAATATTTGTAATGGGGGATCACCGCCTTACATCAGTAGACAGCCGTACAACAGTTGTCGGATGTATAGCGGAGGAGTACATAATAGGAAAGGTTATTTTCAGGATGTGGCCCTGGGAGAAAATAGGTACGATAGAATAAAGACAAGGTATGATTAGTGCGGGAGGTGACAGTTATGAATGATGTTCAGAAGTTTGTAAATGGCATATTAAGAAACCATAGCATGCATAAGAGATATATAGCTGTCCTTACTGCGTTATCAATGGTAGTTTCTATAGTAGTAACTTCTATTCTGGTAATGCCTGCTGACAGTAAGGCAGGAAGCCTTATTTGTGAGAAGACAGAACATATACACGATGAAAGCTGTAAAAAGCTTGTGTGCGGACTGGATGAAGTTATATATGATGAAGTTACAACCGAGGCAGTTTCCCAGGCGATTGGACAGTTTGTACAGTTAGCACAGCTTGAAGGTGAAACAGTTGGGGATGCCAAAACGGAAGCTTCTGTTGAAGTTACTGAAAGTTATGAAGTAGTTGAAGGTACAGAGAGTATTATCGAAGCTACAGAAGAAACAGTTGTTTCTGAGAGTGCATCAGAGAGTGCAGGAGAAATTTCGGAAGATACAAACGAAGATACAGTTCCTCAGGTTACAGAGAGTGTACAGCATATTCATACAGATGAATGTTATATGTATGTATGCGGATTTGAAGAACATACTCATAGTGAAGATTGTTACGAAAGTGTTGAAGTTGATCCTACACCTGATGAAGTTGATTCATATATGATAAATCAGAATGCTTTTGATGTGTTCAATGTATTTGGCAGACCGATGCATTTGCTTTATAATGATGTTTCGGCAACAGGTGAATTTTCAACTGAAAATAGTCCGGATTCTACTATGCCGGTAAATCCGGGTGCTATACTCGGTGTTGCTACTCATTTCCACGTTCTTGCTGAGGAAGCGTCGTTTGAATCACATGTTCACGGAAATGTTGCTACAAATTATCTTGTAAAGTGCGGAGCGTTTGGTGTTTATCTTAATAAACTTGCAGGAAAGAGTTCTGTAAACTATATAAGAAATTTTGGCGAATATGCTCCTTTAAATAATGCTTTTCAGACCAAGCTTGTACTTGGTTCGAGATATGCAGTTGAGCAGAAAGAGAATGATAACAGATACAGAGTTTATGAAAAAGATAATCCAAGTAATGAATTTTATATACCGATAGGTAACTTCCCCGAAGGCGGAAGTATGAATGAAAACGTTGAAATCAATGATAATTATATCAACGTTACAAAGGAACTTGACAAATTCGCTGATATGTCAAGGGCGATAGCAGCGAAACCTTCAAAGGGTACAGTAGTGAATGGAGATATCAACAATATTACCGATCAGGTGTTGATTACAGATGACGGTGGTGAAAAGTATATTCTCGATTTTTCAAAGATAACTGACAAGTATATTTATTATACACTTGATTTGACAGGTAATGATAAAAATAATCAGCCTTTGATAAATTTCTCTACTTGTTCTAAAGTTCTTGAGATAAAGGGTATTACAGAAGATAAGTTTTTATTCCTTACAGTTGATGTAGGCAATAATGAAAATGTTGCTTTCAATAAATCATGGAGAGTTTACAGAGCTGATGATCAAAAAGAAGTATATGGAACAGGTGAAGTTCCGCTTGATGACGGAAGTTGCCGTGTTATTTATAACATAGTTAATTCCACTGATTCAAACGGTGTGAAGGAATATACACCATTCGGTGAAAAGGATGGAAAGCCTACAGATTCCAAGATCATACTCGGTGAACAGAAAAATGGTACATTCCTTGTTCCGAGAGGTTATGTGAACTGTGCAGGAAATACAAATGGTACTATTATAGCATACAAATATGTAGCTACAGGTGAAAGTCACAGAGCCGATATACAGTTTGAAGATGAAGAAGTTGATGACGTTGACTGTCCGACAACATCGGAGAATGTTACTGAATCAGAAGGTGAAGGCGGAGAGAGTACAACGCCTGAAGAAAAGAAAATCAGCATAACTGTAAATAAGGTGTGGAGTGATGGTATTGAAAACGGAAATCATTCCGGTGATAATGTTACAATTCAGCTTTATAAGGGTTATGATGCGAAGCTGGATGTTACAAATAATGATCTTATTAATAATAGTACTTTGAGGTTAGTTAATGGTACTAATCAGATAACGCTTAACCAAGGTAATAACTGGACGGCTAAATTCGAAGGTCTTCCTGTTAAAGAAAAAATGGGTGATCAGACTGAAAAGCTTATATATTATTATATAAAAGAAGTTGATGTAACAGGTTACACTGCAACATATTCAGCTAACGGTCTTAATACTGTTGACAGAACGGTTACTGTAAGAAATGTAAAGCTGATGGATCTTGTTATAAAGAAACAGTGGCACAAGAGTGATGGAACACAGATAACAGCTTCAGATGTTGATGATAACAATAATAACATTTTATCTAGCATGCCTTCAGTTGAATGTACTCTTTACAAGTCAAATATTCACCTTTCAAATAATCTGCCTACAGATGCCGAAGTGTTAGAAACTTTCAGCATAGGCGGAAACGCATGGCAGTATACTAAAGCACAACTTCCTACAGAGGAAGACGGAAAGCCATTATATTATTATGTTATGGAGAAACCGGTTGACGGTTATAACGTTTCTTATGAAAATGTTGGATATCTGGGTAGTAACGAGATCATAGTGAAGAATACTCAGAAAGCAAGCGGTACAATTTCTTTGACAGTAAATAAGAGATGGCTCGCTACAGATATAGACGGTGTTATTGACTATACCAGTCCTGTTAAGGCGGCAAATATTGAAGTAACAGTAGAGTTGCAGAAAAGTACAGATGCATCAAATTGGGTGTATGTAACTGAAGCAACATTTACAACATCATATACATTTACAAATTTGCCTAAGCATGAAAATAACACAGCTATTTATTACAGAGTAAAAGAGAAGAATGTACCTTATGGTTATCAGGATCTTTACAGTAAGACAAGTGTTAAAGCTCAGGATGTTACTGATAACGGAGAGGTTACGATAACAGTTACTAATACTCTGATAAAGAATAGTCTTGTTATTAACAAAAACTGGCACAACGGTAATAGTAGTGGCGTTAGTTCTATAATCGTTGAAGTTTATCGTAAACTTGCAGGTGAAAATAATAAACCTTCGATTAACGGAACCGGAGAAAGTGTACCGGAAGATGATCCGATTGTACCGCCTAGTCAGGGAGAGAACCCTAATCCAGACGATAGTTCAACAGTTCAGGGAACAGTTGATGCAAATGGTGTTCTTAATTTCCCGGAAAAGGAAATTTCGCAAAATGATCAAATATGTTATGACTTATCTTCGTATGAAGGACGTATGGTGAAATCAGTTACTATATATTCAAAACCTTCAGAAGGTTCAAATGATTATAACTATAATGGAATGGTAACTATAGGTACTCAAAATAGAAATTATAGTGGAGCTAATTCAAGTTCTGAAAATGGTTATACAATAGATTTTGAAAACATGAATTTGATAGTTGGTAAAGAAATAAGCAGTGGTATAACAATAAAGTGCTTAGATGTAAGTTCTAGTTGTAATCTTACACATATAATTACAGGAATAGAAGTAGAGTTTTACGATGGTTGGTATGATGTTTCCACCGGTCAGAAAGTATCTTCTTTTATAAGAAATAATTGGTTGTTGTTTGATAGTGTTTCTACTGATATTGTAACATATGATGAGGAAACTAATGTGCTTACGGTTGTGCCGGCGGATGGTGATTTTAACGAAACATTATGGACACATGATGTTAAACGTTATGATATTTCAGCATATAAAGGTAAAACCATAGATAATATTGTTGTTACATATAATGGAGTGGATTCATCTAGCGAAAGTCAGATATTACTTCTTGTTGGAGATCTTGAAAAGAGCTGTAGCGGAAAACATAGAGATGGTTCGTACGAATGGCAAATCGATAATGGTTATAGTCTTGATGATAATTATAATATAGCAATATTTAGGTTTACTGGCACTCATAAATTATCTGAAATAAAAATCACTTTTAAAGATGAAGCACCGCCTCCCTCAGATACAGTCACTTTTGATAGCACAAATAAAATTCTTACAGTTATTCCGGGTGATGGTTCATTTAGTGACTTAGGAGAATTTAAAGGTTGGGGGTATACAATACCGTCAGATTATTATGATTATAATATTACTAATGTTAAAATGACATGTAGTGTTAGTAATCCCGGTTCCGGTGCTATTTATATTAGCAGTAGTAATAATGGTGTATTTTCATGGACCGGTTGGAATGAAAGCCAAAGTGGAGGAACTTTTAATGGAAATGTTATAGAACTTAGTGGTATAAATTATAGTTTGAGTGACTATACAGAGTATGGTGTTTATCTTAGAGATGATACTAACAATTATATAGTTCAAAAACTCGAAATAACTTTTGCTACTAAAGGAACTACACCACAATATACTCAAGGCAACACAACCCATAACTTCACTACAAATGGTACATTAAGTTCTTTCTACAACATTTCAGGAAGTTTGTCAACTGGTAAAGGTACGCATTATTATAATGGTTTAACTTTGACACAGTGTTTAAAGATAAATTCAGATGCTTCTATAAGCTTTTCAGTATCCGAAAACAATACCGGAAAACTGATATTGGTATTTGGAGAGAGTAATGGCAAGAAGTTCTATATAGATAATACATCATATACTGTAGATGATGATGGAATAGTGGAAATAGATAATCTTTCTCCCGGTTCGCATACAATAAGTAAAAGTAGCGGCGATGAAACAAATCTTTTTTACATGACTTACAGTGAAACAATTGTAGAAAATCAGAAAAAAGATGAAGTAAGTTTTGTAAATAATGTTCTCACAGTTATTCCTGCTAATGCAAAAGGTGAAGATAATAAATATAAACATGGTGATAACTACTTCAAAAATGCATGGGGATATCAGATACCAAGTGAACATCGTGGCAAGACGATAACAGATATCAAAATTACATTTGAAAGTAGTGTTAATGGGGCAGAGATTTGGATACTGCCTAATAAAGATCAGGGTGTAATGCAGGCGTATTGGGAAGGTGATACGTGTAGTAAGAGTTCATCTAGTAGTAGTTCATCGTTTGAATGGAGTAATATTTCTTATACGATTCCTACCACATATTTAAATTATAGCTTATATGTGATTGAAGTTGGTGACATTGGTAGCGATGGTAATAATAGCAGTAAACTTCAGAATTATACTATAACCGAACTAAAAATTACTTTTAAAAGTGATGAAATAATTCACAAATATAAAGATATATACCTCAACAACATAGATTCATCAGAGTTTAGCGTTAATAATTCAGAACAATATTTGTTGACTAACAGTGAGTTATCTGAATTTTCAAGTAAATCCATCGAGAAGATAGAGCTTACTTATAACAATGATTTGAGTAGCTTCCCTGATTCAAACACTCAAACTAATTTGTGGATTCAGGGACCAAATGGTTATATCGCTTCTAAATCTGATGGCACTAGCTATTTGTGCAGTGGAAAAGTTGCAACATTGGTATATGATCCGGTAGCTGTAAGTAGTTTAAATGAAATCAGAATAAAAACAGCGCAGGCTTCTGAGATAAACAATATCAAAGTGAGATTTACTGATGGTTCTACTTATACAGTTACTAATAAATGTTCCGGAATATATAACACAACTTCAAAAAATGATCAAATAGATGTTACTATAGCAGGAGATAATAATGATAATGCAAGCATAGTGAATTTAAACAACTATCCTCTTTCGGATTACAAAGGAAAATATCTTGATTATATTCAGGTGTATCTGAAGAATAGTTACAATGAAGTTCCGGCGGAATCGTTAGTGAATTTATATATCCGTAAAGCCGGTGATGATTATGGAGTTGTACCACAGATAAGTAGATCACAGAATGGTAATATTACAACTTATAATTATGGTGGTGTTGCAACTCATGATGCAGTAAATTTACGTAGTGACTTTTTCAGATTAAAAACTACGATAAACACCGAAATCCAAAAAGTCGTACTTGTTTTCAGTGATAATTCAACATTCACAATGAATAATTCAAATTATGACTCAACAACTTCCGAAGAAGAACAAAAAATAGAGTATCTTGAACGTGATATCACTATTACTGAATCTTTATACGGAAGTGAATTAGATGAGAAATACGGCTACTGGGTTGACTCAACCGGAGCTCCAAATGATACTCACGAAGGTTTTGGATTTTACAATGAGCATAAAAATGCATATGCTGATAAATATTTCAATTCGGTTCAGATATACTACCGTGATATGCTTTTAGGTTTTCCGGATTATCAAAAAGATACTAAAGTGTATCTTCTTAGGCATTCGGAAATAAACGGTGACTGGTGCCCTGAACAGACAGGCTATGATTTTGATGACAATGTCGCTACATGGCTTTATGGTGGTGATGAAACCGCAAGTGATCTTGCTAGTGAGTTCTTCTGGATCAAAACCTCTCGCCCCGACGAGATCTCAAAAGTAGTGATCTGCTTCACAGACGGCTCAACATACACGATGAACAACACAGCATATGTAGCATCATCAAAAGTAGAAAGCAGTGAAGATGATTACACATACAACACAGGTGAATATGTACTTATCGCAAAGATAACCCTTACAGCAGACGGCGGTTGGCGTCAAACATTAGATAACCTCCCCGCAACAGACGGTCAGGGCAATGCGTATACATATCACATAAAAGAAACAAACATATACGGAAGTGATGCAGACAAATACAAAGTTTTAAGTTACACACATGCAAACGGTATTGTTCTTGAAAATGATTCAAACAATATCGGAGTAACAAACGAAAGAAAAGCTGATGAAAACATCAACGTTCTTCCAAACACCGGAAGCACAGGTGCAAAGGGGTATTTCGTAGCAGGTATAATAGTTATGATATGCAGTGCAGCCGGATACACAGTTATAAAACGTCGACTCATTCGTTGACGGTTATATAAACCATTAAAAATATTATTTTTAAGTGTTTTGAAGGGAATCAAAACATATGTTTACACAGAAAGGGAGTTTTATTATGAAAAAATCAAGAACATTCAGAAAATCATTCGTAGCAGCCATTGCAGCATTATGTCTCGCAGCACCTTTGGCAGTGATGCCGGTTCAGGTGGAAACAAGTTATGCTGACGATGCAACATCAACAGCAACTACAACTTATAAGGCATATCAGATTTTTGAAGGTACGTTTGCAAATGATTCGCTTGGTGATATTCAGTGGGGTGCTGATGTTAATACCGAAGGATTAATTGATAGTATTAAAGGATTGGAAGTTGGCGGAACCACTCCATTTGTAAATGTTAAAGAAGCTAAAGATGTTGCTGAAGCATTGGGTACAGAGAATAATAGTGCTATTGTAAAAGAGTTTGCAAAGTTTATTGAGCAGTATATTATAACTGAAGGCGGTATAGAGGTTCAGCCTGGTGGTGACGGAGTCGATGCTGATAATGGTGATGGTTATTATTTGGTAAAAACAGAAACTGTTGCTGAAGATGATGCTAGAACAAGATTTATTCTTGAGGTAATGGATGATACAATCAAATTTAACCCCAAGAAAACAATCCCTTCAGTTGTTAAGAAGGTTCAGGAGAATACAGAAATTAATTCAGATCATAGAGATTATGAAAATTACAACGATGTAGCTGATTACAACATAGGCGATAGCGTTCCATTCTTGCTTGAAGCTACTTTACCTTCAAATGAGACAGAATTTAATGAGTATGTTGCATACTATCTTAGATTTAACGATACTTTATCAGCGGGTTTTAATGCTCCAGCACCGGAGAATATAAAAATTTTTGTTGATGGTAAAGAAGTTGTTTATAATGTTTATAATATTCACAGAGATGTTACTGGTAATAGTATAGCAATTACAATAGAAGACGTAAATGCGTTGACTGGCACAGGTGTTAGTGTCGAAGCAGGTTCTAAAATTGCTGTTATGTACAATGCGACTCTTAATGCTAATGCAACTATCGGTCTTGATGGAAATACGAACAGCGTTAATCTTGAATACTCCAACAACCCTAATGTAAGTTACAATCCTACAACAAATGGACCTAAAGATGTTACAGAAGAAGAAGCGGATAATGACGGAGAAGTAAAAGAAAACGAAACAACACCTGAAACACCGGACGTTCTTGATAATAACCCTGATGATGGTAAAGATACATCAGAAGACAACACAGGTAAGACTAAAGATGATACTGTTATCGTATTCACTTATGAACTTGATATAACTAAAACATTCCAACAGTCGGGTGGAGAGTATAATAATGCGACAGCAGGAGATGCAAAGTTTAAGATTAAAAATAAAGATGGTCAATACGCTATTGTTGTAGATAATAAGATTACAGGTTGGGATGGTAACGGTACAGATGTTGGTACAGATGGCTCTGGTTTAGTTAAATTCAAAGGACTGGATGCTGGTACTTATACGATTGTGGAAACTGATACTTTGGCTGGTTACAATAAGATATTAGATAAAGATATAGTGATTGCAGCTACAATGATAACAGATAGACAGGCTTGGACATCGAACGATGCAAATGAAGCTCTTACTGCGTTGACAATAGATGGTGTAGCTACTACAACTCTTTCAGAAGGCATTGTGGGCTTAGAAATTCAAAACAATCGTGGCTCATCCCTCCCAAGCACCGGTGGCATCGGTACAACAATCTTCTACCTCGGTGGTGGCACAATGGCAGCAGTAGCAGGTGTATACCTCATCACAAAGAAGAGAATGAAGAACGAAGAAGATGACGAGATCTAATTAACAATCCATAAACTTTTATATAAACTCATCACAAACCCTTAATATCGTCGGCGGCAGCTTCGGCTGTCGCTGGCATTAAGGAGGAGGAAAAATGGCAAATAAGAAAATCGGAAAAATACTCTCAGTAATATTCACACTTATATTCTTCGCAGGTGTACTCATCATGCTCTATCCTATAGTAAGTGACTGGTGGAACAGCAGAGTTCAGAGTCAGGCGGTGGCAAGCTATAATGAAATTATAGAAAAAGTTGACACTGCGGCACTTGAAGCGATGCTAAACGAGGCACGGGATTACAATAAAAAACTTGCGCGCCTTGAACAACCTATTTTTGAATACGACCAGGTCCCTGACTATGACCGTATACTTGATATTTCGGGAACAGGAATAATCGGTTGTATTTCGATACCTGTTATAGACGTGGAGTTTCCTATTTATCATGGAACGAGCGAAGAAGTTCTGAGTATTGCGGCAGGGCATTTTCAGGGAACATCTTTTCCGGTTGGTGGTGAGACTACACATTCGGTTATTTCCGCACACAGAGGACTGCCGACAGCGAAATTGTTTACAGACCTCGATAAAGTTGTAGTCGGAGATACATTTACAATAACTATTCTAAATGAAATATTTACTTATGAAGTTGAAGAAATACTCATAGTTACACCCGACAGAACAGAAGATCTTGCGATACTTCCGGGGAAGGACTATGTGACACTTATGACTTGCACACCGTACGGAGTCAATACACACAGACTTCTTTTGAGATCAAGACGTATAGAAACTATATACCGTTCAAATGCAAAAGTCGTTTCCGATGCTATGCAGGTAGATTCGATGACAGTATTTCCGGTAGTATGTATACCGCTTATAATGATGCTTGTTATGTACTGGGTTCTTGGTGGCGGAAAGAGTAAGAAAACAACTATTTCAAGAATGAATTATGAGATGCTTTTTTCAAAGGGCGGTGAGTGAAAATGTACGTTAAGGCTATGAAAAAACTTGCGGCTATTCTCAGCATTCTCAGTCTTGTTTTTATTTCATCGGTAATGACGGATACGGTGGTATCGGCCAAGGAAAAGGACGGAACATTCACCGTTATATGTCAGGATGGCGAAACTGCGATAGGCGGAATGGAGTGGAATATTTACAGAGTAGGTAAACGACGTAAAAATACAAATTACTATAACCTTGACGGAAACTTCAAAAATTATAAGGTTGCAGTAAATCATTCAAATTCTGACAATGCAGGAAAAACAGCATCAACGCTTGAGAATTATGCAATTCTTGATAAAATAAAGCCCGATGATACAGGTGATACCGATAAAAAGGGAACACTGAAATTTAAAGGACTAAAAGAAGGCTTGTATATAGCCGCAGGAAATAAAGTAAGAATAGGTAATATTACTTATAAACCGGCAGTCGTGCTCTTTGAGATAAATCATGATATAGAGGGCGGAAACACCGGAAAAGATATTGTCTCATATGTTAAGATCTCAACTATGGTTCATGATGATGATTCAGAAACTGAAGAACTGGAGTTTACAGTAAAAAATATATGGGACGATGGTGACAACGAAAAGAGACCGGATAAAGTAAAGGTCGAGATTTATCGTGATGGTGAATTGTATTTTGAGATAGAGTTAAGCGATGAAAATAACTGGACGCATAAATGGGATGGTTCTCCCGATGATGACTGGCGAGTAAAAGTGGAGAATATTCCTGATGATTACACTGTAATATACGATAATAAAGATACAGACTTTGCGGTGGTAAATAAATTTAACCCAAACGATCCCAACAATCCGTATTTTCCACCACCAACAACAGAAACTATCGTGACAACAGTATACACCGATACCTCATCACAGACAGAAATTACGTCAAACTCTGATGTTCCAAACGTTTCACAGACAGACGAAACAGTGACAAGCGTAACAGTAGCAACAACTACTGCGGTTACAACTGTATCTGATACACAGACAAGTACAGAGAAGACAACAGTAACTACCACTAAAAAAGAAACTTTCACAAATACAGGCGGTAAGCTTCCTCAGACAGGGCAGTTATGGTGGCCGGTATTTGTACTTGGCGGAGTAGGAGTGGTGGTGCTTTCATACGGAATCAGAGTAACAGCTGACAGAAAGCGTGATGACGATGAATAAAGGTGTTTTTGCTATAGCGACAGGTTCGTTGATGGTGATATCGGCACTGGCACTTGCGTTATTCAATATAAACAGTGATAAAAAAAGTGGTGAACACGCACAGGAGTTACTTGTGAAAATAAAGGAAGAAATTCCTGAAGAACGTATTCCGGTGGGTGAAGTTACAACTACGGAATATAAGCCGAGTATATTTGATGAATATATTTCAAGAGATGACCCGACTTATTATGAACAGCCACAAGAGGAAGTCATAGATATAAACGGTGATTTTTACAGCGGAATAGTCGAGATACCGGTGCTTTCACTTGAACTGCCTGTTTACCGTGACCTTGATTATGAAAATCTGAAATACTCGCCTTGTCGCTATAAAGGTTCTGTACAGGACGGAAATATCATTATAGCAGCTCATAATTACAGCTCGCATTTTGGAAATATAGATAATATGATAAGCGGTGACAGGATATATTTTACAGATGCACAGGGAATAGTATATGAGTATGAAGTTATAACGACGGAAGTTGTGGACGGAACAGATATTGAAGCGATGGAATCAGGGTCGGAAGAATGGGATATGACCATTTTTACATGTACGTTGAGTGGCATGAGCCGAATAGCAGTAAGAGCTGCAGCAGTGTGATCAATATATATAAACAGTGTATGAATGATTAATTTGTACACTGTTTTATTTTTGTGCTAAAAACAAATTATTCTCTTTAAAATATTAAAATTTTCAAAATTAGTATTTACATACAAAAATTTCTATGCTATAATAATATCATAAAATAATATTGAGGTAAAAAATATTTTATGGTATAATAAAAACAGAGGAAGGAAACAAGGACAATATGGGAAGAGCAGACACAGCTACAAAAGACCTGATGAGCAGAAATGACGTATTTGCAGATGTTATAAACTATGCAATATACAACGGAGAAACAATGATAAAACCCGAACATCTTGAAAATGTGGATACTACTCAGGTATCATTGCCATACGGAAGTGACAATGCAGTGATACCCGTTCAGAAATCAAGAGATGTTGTAAAAACAATAGTAAAGAGTTCAAAAAAAGCAGTATATGCGATCATAGGAATAGAAAACCAGACGGACATACACTATGCTATGCCGGTAAGGAATATGTTTTACGATGTTATGTCGTATGAGTCACAGATAAAAGCGGCATACAGAAGTTATGAAAAAGAAAAGGACACAAAGTTTACACACGAAGAATTCCTTTCAAAATGGAAAAAAACAGATAAGCTTGTTCCTGTAATAACACTGGTGGTAAATTTCAGTTCCGATAAGTGGGAAGCACCAAAGTCATTGCATGAAATGATAGATTTCAAAGATGAAGCTATGAAAAGATTTGTTTCGGATTACAGTATACCGGTGATAGACTTTGCATCAATGACCGATGAAGAAATAAACAAATTTCAGACAACCATAAGAGAAGTGGCAGAGTGTGCAAGATATGTCACTTCACCGGAAATACTGATAGACCGTATGCGTAAAAACGACCGATACAAAGGACTTGATGTCACAACGGCATATGTAATAGAAAATGTGCTGAAAACCAATATTAACACTGAAGATTATGAAGCGAAGGAGGAAGTTAATATGTGCAGACAAATGGAAGAATATCTCGAGGGTATAAAAGAAAGTGGAGTAGAACAGGGCTTACAGCGTGGAATACAGCAAGGAATACAGCAAGGAATACAGCAAGGAATACAGCAAGGAATACAACAAGGAATACAGCAAGGAATACAGCAAGGAATACAGCAAGGAGTACAGCAAGGAGTACAACAGGGAATACATCAAGGAGTACAACAAGGAATGTCCAAAGTTGTAGAACAGATGAGGAAAAGTGGTATGAGTGAAGATCAGATAAGTAAGATATTAAGTGTGGAAGTGTAGTGAAGGCGGTTAATATGTGCAGACAAATGGAAGAATATCTCGAGGGTATAAAAGAAAGTGGAGTAGAACAGGGCTTACAGTGTGGAATACAGCAAGGAATACAGCAAGGAATACAGCAAGGAATACAGCAAGGAATACAACAAGGAATACAGCAAGGAATACAACAAGGAGTACAACAGGGAATACATCAAGGAGTACAACAAGGAATGTCCAAAGTTGTAGAACAGATGAGGAAAAGTGGCATGAGCGAAGAAAAGATAAATGAAATACTTAGCATAGACGTGTAAGTACCGTAATAATTGACATATCAGAAAATAAATATTTTCTTGACAAAGTATGTGTTATATGATAGAATAATAACGATAGAACAGCTTCAGGGTAATGTTAGATTCATGACCGGTGGTAAAGTCCACGAGCCTTTTTGGTTGATCCGGTGAGATTCCGGAACCGACGGTATAGTCCGGATGAGAGAAGTTATGTATTTTTACAGATTTTTTGTTTATTGAGTCCTGAAAGTGTAAGCTTTCGGGATTTTTTTATGAAAGAAGAATGAAGATAATGGATATGAAAATTCATGAAAATTATATGCATATGGCAGTAGAGCTTGCGAAAAAAGGTACGGGTTTTGTAAATCCAAATCCTCTTGTGGGCGCAGTCATAGTCAAAAACGGCGTAGTCATAGGTTCGGGATATCATAAAAAATACGGTGATCTCCATGCAGAGCGAAACGCATTTGCCGATTGCAGTGAATCGGCAGAAGACGCCGACATCTATGTAACACTTGAACCGTGCTGTCATCATGGTAAGACACCGCCGTGTACGGAAGCAATTGTTCAGAATAAGATAAAACGTGTATTTATAGGCTCAGATGATCCAAATCCGCTTGTTGCAGGTAAAGGTGTGCAATTTCTCAGAGAAAACGGAATAGAAGTATATACAGGGATCCTTAAAGATGAATGTGACAGCCTAAATGAAATTTTCTTTCACTATATCACAAAGAAAACACCATATGTTATCTTAAAATATGCTATGACAGCAGACGGTAAAATAGCTACATTCAGCGGTAAATCAAAATGGATCACTTCAGAAAGTTCAAGACAGAGTGTTCAGTATCTCCGAAAACGTACATCAGCCGTAATGGTAGGAATAGGAACTGTTCTTGCAGATGATCCCATGCTTAATTGTCGTCTTGAAGAACCTGGTGTACATTCACGTATAGTGTGTGACAGCAAACTTTCAATTCCGCTTGACAGTGCGCTTCTGAATACTGCAGACAGGTATCCTACCTATATAGCTACTGTAAGTGATGATGCACAGAAAATAAAACTTATAGAATCAAAGGGGGCAAAAGTTATTAAAACATCTCCCGAAAATAAAAGAGTCTGCCTTAGTGAGCTTATGAATATACTGTACTCTTACGGAATTGACAGTATATTGCTTGAAGGCGGTGCGGAACTTGCGTACAGTGCTCTCGAAAGTGGTATAGTAAATAAAGTTATGGTATACATCGCACCAAAAATATTCGGAGGAAATACCGCAAAGACAGCAGTGGGCGGTCTTGGGGCAGAGTCGCCCGATAATGCTTTTATGTTGTGTGATCCTGTTGTAAAAAATATTGGTGACGATATACTTATAGAGTACGGTGTGAAAGGTGGTTAGCGTATGTTCACAGGTATAGTCGAGGAAATCGGAAAAGTACTGACGATAAAAAAAGGCAGTGTGTCATCACGTATAACATTTTCAGCTCTGAAAGTTCTTGAAAATACACAGCCTGGTGACAGCATAGCGGTAAACGGTGTCTGCCTTACGGCTACCGATATTTCAAAAGGAACGTTTACAGCAGATGTAATGGCTGAAACTATGCGACGCAGTTCACTTGGTACACTTTCAACAGGTGACAGCGTAAATCTTGAACGTGCAATGCTTTGTGGCGGAAGATTCGGCGGCCATATAGTTTCAGGACATATAGACGGTACAGGTACAGTCACAGAGTTTAAACGTGAGGAAAATGCCGTCTGGGTAACTGTAAAAGCAGAAAATGATCTTATGAAATATATTATAGAAAAGGGTTCTGTAGCACTTGACGGAATAAGTCTTACAGTAGCCGTAGTCGGAAATGATTTTTTCAAAGTTTCTATAATACCGCATACTGCATCTGAGACAACACTTCTTTCTAAAAATGCGGGTGATATCATAAATATAGAGTGTGATATTATCGGAAAGTATGTTGAAAAACTTATGTCATATCAACCGGTACAGAAAGAAAGCCGTATTACTGCGGGATTTCTTGCCAAAAACGGATTTATGTAAATTACAAAAAATGAAAGGATCACTGATAGATCATGTATAATTACAATACAATAGAAGAAGCACTCGAAGAGTTACGTCAGGGCAAAATAATCCTTGTTACAGATGATGCTGACCGTGAAAATGAGGGTGACTTCATATGTGCCGCACAGTTTGCTACTTGTGAAAATGTAAATTTCATGGCGACATACGGTAAAGGCCTTATCTGTATGCCGATGAGTCGTGACTACACAGAAAAATTAGGTCTTGCGCAGATGGTCAAAAACAATACCGACAATCACTGTACAGCGTTTACTGTTTCGATAGACCATAAGGAAACTACTACAGGAATATCGGCAGCCGAACGTTCGATAACAGCTATCAGATGTACAGAAGACGGTGTTCGTCCTCAGGATTTCAGAAGACCCGGACATATGTTTCCGCTTGAAGCGCGTCCCGGCGGTGTTCTTGAAAGAAACGGTCACACCGAAGCTACTGTTGACCTTATGAGACTGGCAGGTTTAAAACAGGTAGGTCTTTGCTGTGAGATCATGGCAGAAGACGGACATATGATGAGAGGCGAGCAGTTATGGGAGCTTGCAAAGGAATATGATATAAAGTTTATAACTATAGCCGATCTTCAGGCGTACAGAAAACGTTATGACATATTTATGGAGCATATCACAGAGGCAAAACTGCCTGCAAAATACGGTGATTTTCAGATACACGGTTTTCAGAGCAGTATAAACGGTGAACATCATCTGGCTCTTGTTATGGGAGATGTTTCAGATGGTCAGCCTGTTTTGTGCAGAGTACATTCCGAGTGCCTTACAGGTGATGTTTTCGGTTCAAAAAGATGTGACTGCGGACAGCAGCTTGATGCCGCAATGAAGATGGTGGCGCAGGAAGGCAGAGGTATCATACTGTATCTTCGTCAGGAAGGCAGAGGGATAGGTCTTATAAATAAAATAAAGGCATATGACCTTCAGGAAAAAGGGTTTGATACGGTTGACGCAAATATAAAACTCGGATTTCCCGCAGATATGCGTGATTACAGTTGCGGAGCGCAGATGCTCAAATATTTTGGTGTGTCAAAACTCAGACTCATGACAAACAATCCACTTAAAATAGCCGATCTTTCCGATTACGGAATAGAAATAACCGAGAGGATCCCTCTTCAGATGGAAACAACCATGCAGGACGAATTTTATCTTAAAACCAAGCAGCATCGTATGGGGCATATGCTTAATTACGGTGACTGAAAAAATAAATTTTAAACGGAGGAAAAAATCATGAATATCATTGAAGGAAATTACATTGCAAAAGATGCGAAGATTGCTATTATCGCATCAAGATTTAATGAATTTATCACATCAAAGCTTATTGGCGGAGCAGAAGATGCTCTTTTAAGACATGAGGTAAAACCTGAAAATATCGATCTTGCGTGGGTGCCCGGTGCATTTGAGATCCCTCTTGCTGCAAAGAAGATGGCTGAGAGCGGAAAATATGACGCAGTTATATGCGTAGGTGCTGTTATCAGAGGTTCAACTACACACTATGACTATGTTTGTGCAGAAGTTTCCAAGGGAATAGCAACAGTATCACTTAACACAGGTGTTCCGGTACTTTTCGGTGTCCTGACTACAGAGAACATCGAACAGGCTATTGAACGTGCAGGAACAAAGGCGGGCAACAAGGGATATGATTGTGCAGTATCAGCTCTTGAAATGATAAATCTTATGAAAAAGATCTGATATTAGCCGATATACTCAGTGTAAGTGCAGGGCGATATTAATAAATTAATTATACAGATCGGTCGGTGATAGGCCGGTCTGTTTTTGCATATACTATTATAATATATATTCTGTTTGATTTATTATAATATGTATGCTGGGTTTTGATGTTTTGCAGGATTTGAAAGGTTGAACTTCGTTTTTCTGTGTCATATTGTACAACTTGACAAGGCGGTAAAAAATGCTGTAAATGACGTAAATATGTGTGTTTTTTGTGACTGATTTCATTTTTTACAGAGTTAATCTATGTACACGAATTGACATAACTAACAAAATTGATGTCAAAAATATAGTGTTACTGTATATTTTGGCTTAAAATGCTTTAAAAGATAATATGGTAATATACAGATTATTCATCATATTTCAAAATTATGGGGTGTATTTTCTTAAAATTTCCGTTAGTGTCAACTAACCAAAGTGTGTATTAGTCTATTTTTATAATTCTTTGACTTGTATTTATGTAAAATACACAATTGCAATTTATACCTTGTGATGATATAATAATATTATTAGAGTACTATGTCTATTTATGCTCTTGGTTGTGATAGTTTATAATTATTCGGAGGTGGTTAAATGAGTAGATTTTCTGATGCTCAGTGGGATGCAAAGGGAGGTTCCTCTGTAAGCGTGGATACTGTCAAGAAATCAAAAAAATCTTCGGCAGGTCAGAAAGAAAATACTTCAACAGAAAACAAGTCAACCTACAAATTTAAAACCAAGGAGTTGTCTTTTAACTGTAGACAGCTTAGTGCGATGCTTACGTCAGGTCTTACACTTGTTAAGGCGCTCGATATTCTTAGCAAGGAACAGGAAAATGACAAGGCAAAGAAAATATGGGTTGATATTTACGAACAGGTTCAGAAAGGTGAGTCTTTTTCATCGGCACTTGAAAAGCAGGATGATGCATTTCCTCCGTTTCTGAAAAGTATGGTAAACGCAGGCGAGAGCAGTGGTTCGTTGGACGTTGTAATGAAGCGTATGGAAGCTCATTACGATAAGGAAAACAAGATGAACAATACTATCAAGGGTGCGATGATCTATCCTATAGTTCTTCTTGTTCTTACAGTCGCAGTAGTTCTTGTAATATTTGTCGGAATCATGCCGGTTTTTGAACCGCTTTTTGAAGGTACGGAAGTAAACGTGATAGCAAGATTCCTTATGGCAGGAAGTGATTTCGTAGTAAAGAGATGGCCGCTTCTTATTATAGGTGCAGTGCTGATCATAGCGGGTATTATATATGCTTTGAAAGTACCAAGTATACGTTACAAGATTGATACATACAAAATAACAATGCCTAAAGTAGGCCCGCTTATGGTAAAGATCTATACTGCAAGATTTGCAAGAACTCTTTCTTCACTGTATTCAAGCGGTATACCAATGGTTGAATGTCTTGAAAGATCATCAGCTATTCTTAACAACTTATATATTACAGATAAGTTCAAGCAGGTAGTCGATGAAGTTAAACAGGGTGAATCGTTATCATCAGCAATTCAGAGAACAGAGATCTTTGAATCAATGTTCTGCTCTATTGTATTTGTCGGTGAAGAAGCCGGTGCGCTCGATGAGATCCTTGCAAAATCAGCTGACTACTACGAAGAAGAATCCGACTCTGCAGTTCAGCGTCTTGTAGGATTGTTGCAACCTTTGATGATCATCATTCTCGGTATCACAATAGGTCTTCTCCTCGGCGGTATCTATCCTGCAATTTACGAGTCACTCGGAGGACTTGAAAATCTTTAATCTGTATTATGCAGATAAAACATTATTTATACTATATAGTAATAAACAAAGATCGTTTTATTACAACAGAGAGGTGGAAAATTAATGCTATCTTTTGATATAACAGATAGAAATATACGAATAATAAAAGGTATAGAAAATAAGAATAAAATCAGCATTAGTTCTGCAGCAACACTGAATGTTGATGAAGATATCATAGTAAATGGTCATGTTAAGGACGTTCCGAGACTGGCTACACTTATGAACCAGAAAATCAAGCAGAACAAGATGAGCGATAAGGAAGCTATTGTCAGCATTTCTTCAAACATGACGATCTTCAAGGAACTCAACGTAAGAAGAACTGCAAAGGAACAGGAATTTACTAAAAATGTAAAAGCTGAAATGCAGGCTAAAGTTGGAATTGATGATTCATATGCTATTTCCTATTCAATAGTTGAAGGTTCTTCCAATGATGCTGATATGGTGACAGTTCTTGCTACAGCGTGTCCGACAGAAGTTATCGATTCATATAAGAGAGTATTCTCCATGCTCGGTATCACACTCAGATCGGTTATTATAGGTTGTAACTGTATTACAAAGTTCCTCCTTTCTGACGACAAGAACAGATCAAAGATGCCGCTTCTCGCAGTACAGATCGACAACAACTTTATAAGTTTGAATATCTATGAGAACAGTCAGCTTTCATTCTCAAGATTTGCGTCTATCGATCCTGCTGACTATGATAACTCGGCTGACTATGTTTACGAAGCAGTTAATGAAAACATCTTCAGAATGCTCCAGTTCCATAAGAGCAAGGGTACAGGCGAATCCATAAGAAACGTTATCCTCTATGGTGAAACCAAGGAATTTGTACGTATCCAGAGAGATCTTGAACAGATGGATATAAACACAAGTGTTATCGCTGTTCCGAAAAATGTAAAGGGTTATCAGAACCTTGAAGTTCCTCTTTATGCAAATGCCATAGGTGCGATGTTCTCAAGAAACAAGGCTACTGAAAAAATTAACCTTCTTGAGTTCGGTGGTGCAACAGCGGCTATCAGTGACAGAGTAAACTCCGACAGAACTTTCTTCCCTATTCTTGCAACAGTTGTTTTAGGTACACTTGTTGTTATGGGCGGTATCACTGCAGCATATAAGTTCAAGGACAATAAGATAGTAAAAGAAACCAAGCGTATGCAGGCTTTTATCGACAGTGCCGATACAAAAGCAAAGCTTGAAAAGAGACTTGAACTTATAGAGATGAAAAAAGATGTTCAGAACTATAAGGATCTTGCATCTCTTGCATATGATTCACTCAAGTCACAGCCTTATACAGAGAGTGAAGTCTATGCAAAGATAGAAGAAGTACTGCAGCAGACTATAAAGGATCTCCCTGAAGAAACCAAGGGTGTAGTTTACAAGCTTGATGACCTTGAAGCATGGAAAAAAGCTTTTGACAGTAACAATTATACTGCTCTGAGTGGTACAAACGTAAGTATCTCAAAGTTTGAATATAGTAACGGTGAGGTTTCTTTTGAGTATACTATGCTTGCAGGCACAAAACCGTCACCGAACTTCAGTGCAAAGTTTGCAGAAAATCTTCTTAAGACAAATTATTTTGCTGATGTTCAGTATAATGGATTTGCAGTTAATCCGACGGCTGAAGTTAAAAATTATGGTATGCAGCTCCTTCCTGACAACACAACAGTTATAGTTGAAGGCGATAAGACAAAGGCGAGAGTATTTACTTCCGAAGTAATAGTGTCAGTAAAGAGTCCTATTGATTTCAAGGATATGGTTGCATATGGCGGCGAAGAAGCTGCAAAGGAGGATAAGTAAGCATGAAGCTCAGTTACAGAGAAAAGTGGGGACTTTTGATAGTTCTTGTAGTTGCAATTATCGTTATATTTGTTGCAGCTCCGATAAAGATGATAAAAGACGATATAGAATCACATGAATCTGCTCAGAAGACAGTTCAGAAAGAATATGATGATGTAAACCGACAGATTGCCGAGATAGATACTCTTAAAACATCTATACAGAAGATATATGATGAATCAAAGGGCTATTCGGATATATTTATAGAACATCATGATAACTTTGAAGCAGATCAGTACATAGCAAAGGTTATAAACGTTGATAAGTATCAGAGTGTTGCAAGAAAACTTAATACTATGGAAGTAGTAGGACAGTATACTGTAGATGATGCTACTGATGATGAACTCAAATTTTACTGTGATGTTCCTAATGTTGTAACATATCCTATCCTCGAAGCAGCCGATATAAACGGAAATCTTCTTGAAACAGAAGATAAGGCTTTGTATGACAGAGTTACAAATGCAGTTTGCATCACAGAACTTGAAAGTCAGGATATAGAGAAGCACGTAGTAACTGTAGAATATCAGTTTACTAAGCCGGCTCTTATGGAATTCCTTGATGAGATGAAGGATATAGACACAGGTATGAGAATAACTAATGTTACTATTGACGACCCATGGTTCGGTATTCTTGAAAAAGAACCTGAGAAAAACGGTTATTCAAAGGGAACTATAACATTTGAATTCTATACAATGCAGAAAATTGCAGCACCTGACTTTTCAAAATAGTAAGGTAAATCTGCTTTACACATGAAATGTACAGGGAGGTTGTATTCGCAATCTCCCTGTGTATATAAGTTAAGGGTAAATAAATACAGGTTTAAACCGGAAAGGGCGGGATAATTAATTATGAATGGGATAATATCAAAAAAACGTTTCCGGCTGAGAGGTTCTGTTCTCTATACAGTAACTCTTGTTATGATGGTTATGCTTATCCTTATGATGACTGCCATTACTCTTGCAGGTGTTGCAAACAAGAGAGCATATGGACAGTATCATGACGATCAGACCAATGCAACAGGACGTTCTATAGTAGAGACTATAGTAGCTACTCTCAGTGACGGTCAGCCAAATGCGGCTTTGGGTGGGTATATATTTGAACAAATTGATGCAAACCCGGGAGCACCAGTTGTCGTAAATGTAAACGGAGGAGACGCATTGCCAAGCGGATATGGTACAGTTGAAAAACTTGAGTTTCAGTATGCAGGTGAAGATACTGAGGCAGGGTATTATATTCATGGTACAGGATACAAGATAGTAAAAGTTACTGCGACAGTAACTATGGGAAATGAAACAACAACATATACGCAGTATGTTACAGGTAGTTCTGCAGGAGCAGGTGGCGCAGGCGGAACAGGTGGATTTGTCGTAAACAGTGGATTTGCACTCGATGCTTCAACAAGTGGTACATTCCACGGTCCTTCATTCTCAGGTGTCGGCGGTGATGTGGAAGATAGAGTATTTTTCCGTAATGCGACAAAAATCTCCGGAGGAGCTCTTTATAATTCATCTGTACTGTTTACAGCAGATGGAAGTAAGCTTTCTTTTGCAAGAAATCTCGGCGGAACAAATGGGCTTTCTGTAAATGGAAGTATTGGCATAAAAAACCCTACTATATTCACATCAGAGTACACTCCCGGTAACAGTGATAAGATAACAGATATTCCATATATTTATTGTGAGGGTACTTTCTATGCAGAGACAAAAGTTACTGTAGGAAGTGATTCAAAGCCAATAAATATATATGCGGGAAGAATTTATATTCCTAAAAATGATAATGAATTTTATTCTGATATATATTGCTATAATACAGATGAATCTTATAATCCGGATACGTTCGCAGGATTTGGAATGGCTACAGGTGATAGTTCCGGTATTGTAGGAATTTTTGATGAAGCTTCTTCAACAGAAGTTATAGATAATCTTTTTGATGGAAATTCTTCTTTGAGTGTGATGTATGGCACGGGAGAAGGTACTAAACTTATTGACTGGGCAGAGGCTATAACAGGAAATGAAGCTATCCATTCCGGAGATATTTATACAATGGGTAGTCTGAAATTTGATAATATAGTAAATGTAGCAGGTGATGTCTGTGTAAATCAAACTTTTGATATATCATCACTTGCAGGTGGATCAAAGATAAATGGCAATATAAATGTAAACGGAAGACTTATTGTAGCAAATGCTGATCAGTTGAAGAGTGTTATAGGCGATGGTGCTACTGTAAGAGCAAGAAGTATATCTGATGTTGCTGGTAATCTTTTAGGTATGGAAAGCTTTGCTGAGGGAAATGTATTTATTGATCCTGCTGTTGATGCATTTACATGGCCTACCGGATTGACAGAAGATGATATCAAGGGTAACAATTATGAAGGTGATAAGATAGTTTCTGTTCCCGGAGATGCAAGAGAAAAGTTTTATGATGAAGCAGAAGGAAAGTATCTCCGTTCTGTAAATAAGTCAGGACTTGAAGTAAACGCAGGAAGTGTGATATATGCATATGAGGGTAATGAGATAGTAAGCAAGTCTTTAAGTGGCGGAGATCCTGTAAAGCTTGGAAAGACAATAGATATTACTAAATCATGTACTATGACAGGTAAGTTTGAGGGTTGCACCTTTAATATCACACCACCTAAGGGAACAAAACTCTGGATAAATCTTTATGATGTAAACTTTGATAATTGTAAGCTTATAGTAGATGATTCCGAAGGCAGAGAAGTGTATCTGTACATTCCACAGGGTGAAAACTATACAGATGCAGGTACAAGTACATCAGAATCCGAGTATTTTGCAACTCTTGGCAGAAGTGTTGATGATCTTAACAACAGTTTTTACGGAAATAATGTATGGATCGTAACAAAGAACTATTATGATACATACTTTGGAGGAACAGATACACTTAAAGAAAATCTCGACCTTGTTACATATTATAAGTCAGATAATGATAAAGATAAGGTTAATGGCTTAGGACAGAATATGGTTCCTGATGTTTATATCTGTGCTGCCGATAATATAAAAGATGCTTCCGGAAATCCTGCATTGTTTGATATGACATTTGAGAATCAGTGCTCTTTGACTGCTCATATAGCAGCAGCAAATGCTGATTTCACCTGGAAAAACACAGCTCTTCAGGCAGGTGGCAATCTTAGTTATACAGTAAATGGTTATACTGAGAAGGATGAACTTTCAGGGGAAAATATTTCACTTATAGGTTCAATACTTGTTGGCGATGTTAAACAAATTCAGAATGACTTCCAGTTTTTTTATGTTGACTATCAGGCAGAGGATGAAGAAAAAGAAGATGAAGGCAAAAAATACGCATGGGATCTCATAGACGGATTTGTTACTTATTAATTCAGGAGAGGAGTATATGTTTATGAAAAAATTAAAACTGAATAAAAAGAAATTAAAAGGCATGACTCTTCTTGAAGTTGTTGTTGCAATAGCGGTTTTCGCTGTTGCAGCTACACTGCTTGTAGAAGCTGGTTTATCTGTTATCTACAATGTACGCAGTTCTAAAAACCTTGTCAAGAAAGTAAATTATCAGTCGAAAATCGTAGCCGCAAGACCTGATCCGGGTGTTGATTCGGATATAACAGAAGTAGGCGATATGGTGCTTTCACTTGACGCTGTCGGATTCAGTGGTGCTCCTGTTCTTAGTGTAAAAGGATATGAAGCTGAGAGAGAAATGGGTACTGACGCTGAAGGAAATCCGGTAGAGCTTTATGAAGATGTAGCCGGAAATCTTAAATATTTTGTAAATAATTAAGGGAGGAGGGTGTAAGTTGAAAACACAGAGAAAACGACTGAAAGGTTTTACGCTTGTTGAAATGATCGTTGTTGTTGCATTGTTTCTGATGATGATGGCTTGCGTTTTCAGTGTATTGAAGCCTATGAACAGAGTGTATGATGATACTGCAAAGTATGCTGATGCACAGGCTGTTGCAGATAGTGTGGCACGATATATCGAAGATGAGATTCGTTATTCAAACAGACTCCACCTTTATGATAAAGTAGGAGCAGACGAAACCAGCGAAACAGTTTTTATCAACAACTGTGTCAATACTTTCAGAGATGCATATGTTTTCGGACAGCCCGGAAAAACACGTCTTAGCGGTTCGTCAGCAGAAGATGTTGTATATGTTCTGAAGATAAATAACCCTTCAGGAACAACAGACCTTGAATCAAGAGGTCAGATATCCAGATGGACATATAAAAACGGTACAGAACAGCCGGCTGAACATAAAGAATGGGCAGTTCCTGAGGCTATGTATGATTATGCTGCCAAAAATGTATATTACTCATTTATGTTTACAATGGGTAAGTGGGAAGACGCTGCAGGCGTATTTGATGTCTCACCTACAAACTTTTCTATGGAGATGTCTGTATATAGAAACAGAAGAAATGCTACCGAGCTGGAGGACTCATTCCTTGATCAGACTGTAGCTTTTGCCCTTGTAAATCTTGCGGCAAACGACGCTATAAAGAAAGAAACAATAAAGTATATCGATGATGTACACGGTGACGCTGAACGTGAAGAATCAAGATATAAGTACAATCTTGTTGATTCGGGTTCTGATGTTTATTTTGTATATACAAAAGTACCTAAAATCGAAGATATCACTTAAAAAAATAATCACTCACAGTTTTTAACTGTGAGTGATTGAAAATGTTACTGTATCGGAAACTCAAAAAGTGAAAGATACCATTCTATTATCGGATTTCCCCAGAGAGTGCCTATCACTATTCCAAATGCAAGATACGGACCAAAAGCAATTTTTGATTCTTTTCCTCTTGCTTTCTGGATAAGACCTATTATCGCAGCAGTAAATATTCCGGCAAAAGCAGATATTATTATGCATTTTGCTCCTATAAACAATCCGGCACAAAGCATCAGCAGAGTATCGCCAAGTTCTATTCCTCTGTATTTTTCACCCGTTTTCTTTTTGATATATATAGATGATATCTCACCTATAATAAAAAACGGAATGCTTATACAGAGTCCTCCGATGATTCTGTCTTTTAAAGTAAGAGCATCAGAGAAGATAAAGGAAAGAGCTGCAAGTATTACTACAAGGATGAGTTGCATCGGATCTATCTCGAAGGTATCATAGTCTATGAAGGCTATCACGATAAGAACCGAGAAAAATATTGCTGTGAGAGCACTATGTACGGGGTAATCAAGTACATTTGAAAAAGTAAGAACAAGCATATAGGCAAGCCAGTTTATACTTTCCACAAGCGGGTAACGTCCGGAAATCTTTTCTCCGCAGTGTCGGCATTTTCCTTTAAGAAGAAGCCAGCTGAAGACGGGAACGAGATCGCGTATCTTTATTTTCTCCCCGCAAGTCGTACAGTGTGAGTTTCTCTTGATAAGAGATTCACCTCGTGGCAGACGGTATATACAGACGTTTAAAAAACTGCCTATACACAGACCGAAAAAAGAAATGATGAAGTAGGCTATCAGATAGGCTCTGATATCTAGGAATTCAAAATAAATCATAAAAGTTCCTCCTGTTTGATTTCTTATATCATCATTCTAACATAAAAGTTACTAATATTCAAGAATAAATTAAATGATTTGGAGGCTGGTTATGAGAAACATACCAATAGGTCAATACTTAGTAGAACAGAACATGATTACAACAGAACAGCTTGAAAGAGTTCTCTTTGCCCAGAGAGAAGCTCAGGGCCAGAAGCGTTTTGGTGAAGTTATCGTAGAAATGGGTTATATGACAGAGATCAAGTTTGCACAGGCACTTGCAGGTAAGCTCAAAGTTCCTTACGTAGATCTCCAGACATTCAAGATCGATGACGAAGCAGTAAGCAGAATCCCTGAATCACTTGCTAAAAAGCACACAGTCATAGCTATCGACATAGTCGGAAAGAGACTTACAGTTGCAACAGACGACCCGATAAACTTTAACATCTTAGAAGACGTAAAAGTTATCACAGGTATGGACACTATCCCTGTACTTGCTACACGTTCAGCTATCAATAAAGCTATCGGTGACAAGTACACTATGGCAAACATCGACAGCGTAAACGAAAGTCTCAACCAGTTCGGAATGGATGAAGCTGATGACGAAGCATCAAAGGAAAGAGTAGAGAGTGCTCCTATAGTTAAGCTTGCAACTACTATAGTAGAAAACTCCTTCAGAGCTGAAGCGACCGATATTCATATCGAGCCTTTCAAGACTCATACAAAGATCCGTATCCGTGTAAACGGTGACCTTATGGAACTCATGAGCATATCTCCGGCAGTTCACACAGCACTTACAACACGTATCAAACTCATAAGCGGTATGAACATCGCTGAAAAGCGTGTACCGCAGGATGGTCGTTTTTCACAGGTCGTAGACGGCTGTGAACTTGACGTCCGTGTATCCGCACTTCCTATGGTATGCGGTGAAAAGATAGTTATCCGTATCCTTTCAACAGGTCAGATCTCACTCAGAAAGATCACTGACCTTGGTATGAATGATTACAACTACAAGATGTTTGAGAGCATGATCAAGTGTCCTCACGGCGTTATCCTCGTTACAGGACCTACAGGTAGCGGTAAATCTACTACACTTTACGCTGCTCTCGGCGAACTTGCAAAACCGGACGTAAACGTAGTTACAGTTGAAGACCCGGTAGAAAAAAATATCGAAGGTGTAAACCAGTGTCAGGTAAACGTAAAAGCAGGTATGACATTCTCAGCTGCTCTTCGTTCTATTCTCCGTCAGGACCCTGATATCGTTATGATTGGTGAAATGCGTGACTCGGAAACAGCCGATATCGCTATCCGAGCAGCTATCACAGGTCACTTGGTTCTTTCCACACTTCATACAAATGACGCTGCATCAACTATCGTTCGTCTTGTAGATATGGGTGTTGCTCCGTACATGGTTGCTACATCACTTATCGGTGTTGTCGCACAGCGACTTGTAAAGGTACTCTGTCCGAGATGCCGCAGACCAAGAATGTCAAACGATGAGGACAACCAGCTTATGCATATCCCTGCATCTGTTCAGATCTACGATGCTGTAGGATGCCCTGAGTGTAACAACACAGGATACAAGGGAAGAACTGCTATTCATGAAATCATTCACTGTTCATCAGGTATATCCACACTTATTGCTGAGGGAGCAGGTAAGGAACAGCTTGAAAATGCTGCAAAGAAAAACGGTACAAAACTCCTCAGAGATAACGTATCTGAACTTGTTCAGGCAGGCAGAACAACTATAGACGAGCTTGTCAGAGTAACATACTCAGTATAGTATAAAAAACAAGATAATAAAAAAACGGAGGTTTATTTGATGACAGCTATAGATATTGATAAGATCCTGGATGAAGCCAGAGTTCTGGGTTGTTCAGACTTGCATTTTACATTTGGTATAGCACCTGTTGTACGTCTTAACGGTGCTTTGAGAAAGCTTAGTTCATATGATCTTATGGACGAAGAAACAATAGTTGACGTTGCAGAACAAATCATTCCTGATGAAATGAAAGAACGTCTGCACGCTCATCTTGACTGTGACTTCTCATTTACAACAAAAAGAGGTTACAGACACAGAGTAAATGTATTCAGACAGAGAGAGCATACAGCTATCGCTATACGTCTTCTCAGAAACGATATACCTACACTCGAAGATCTTCTTCTTCCGCCGATACTTGCAGACTTTGCGATGCGTCCAAGAGGTCTTGTTCTTGTAACAGGTCCTACAGGTAGTGGTAAGTCAACATCACTTGCAGCTATGCTCGACTATGCAAACTTAAACAAGAGTGCTCATATCATCACTATAGAAGACCCTATAGAATACGTTCATGAACACAAACGTTGTATGGTAAACCAGCGTGAAGTCGGACCTGATGTTCCTGACTTTGCTTCTGCACTTCGTTCTGCACTCCGTGAGGACCCTGATATTATCCTCGTTGGAGAAATGCGTGACCTTGAAACAGTTACAGCTGCCGTAACAGCCGCTGAAACAGGTCACCTTGTACTTTCCACACTTCATACAACAAGTGCGGCAGATACTATCAACCGTATCATCGACGTATATCCTGAACACCAGCAGGTACAGATCAGAACACAGCTTGCAAACGTTCTTGTAGGTATTATGGCTCAAACTCTTATTCCTAAGGCTGACGGAAAAGGCCGTATAGCTGCTATGGAAATTCTCAACGTTACAGATGCCTGCTCTGCTATGATAAGAGATAACAAGGTTCATCTTATCCAGTCTGCTATCCAGACAGGTAAGCAGTTCGGTATGATGTGTCTTGACCAGGAACTTGCACGTATGACAAGACAGGGTATCATTCATGAATCAGACGCCCTTGATCGTTGTCAGGATAAGCTTGAGTTTTATCGTTTCCTCAATTCGGGTGATTAATAATATTAAAAACACTAAAAACAGCGGATTTTCCGCTGTTTTTTTGTGTTTTTTGAATATTGATATTTTGGGGTTGGCTTTTATAAGATAAAAAAGGACAATAAAATACTGATATGACGGTGATTTTTAACAAACTTTATTATCGGTTGTTAAAAGTTTGTTGACATATATGGTAAGCGGTGCTATAATTTAAAGTGGAAGAGATAATTTATCGCATGAGATAGGGGAAATCTTGTGTGGTGACAACAATTAGAAGGGACTTGATTATAATGAAAAAGATGAAGGGATTTACATTAATCGAACTTATTGTGGTCATAGCGATAATAGGAGTGCTTTGTGCTTTGCTTATACCGTCTATGATGGGATGGATGACAAAGTCAAGAATATCAACGGCAAATACAAATGCAAAAGAAATTTTTAATGATCTGTGTGCAATAAGTGTTGCTTTTGACAATGCAGGTGCAACAGCAGACGGAACTTTTGAAATGTATTGTAAGTCAGCAGTGCAGTATCCGTCAATTACAGCAGGCGATGGTATGTCTGTAGATGAATGTAAAACACAACTCATAAAGATAGACCAGGATGTAATGGATACATCAAACAGTACATGGGCTGCTGTATTCGAAGATAACAAGGTAGTTGCAGTTGTATATGCTGATAAGTCATGTCGTTATGTCGGAGGATTTCCTGTTATGTGTCCTGAGGAAAAAGACAGCAAGAAGACAGGTACAAAGAATGTAACAGATTATCTTGAGTGTGCTTTGCATAACTCAGAGCAAAAATGGGAAGACGTTGAGTGATAAAAACAAGTGATATATGCCGTTCGGTTTTTATGAGCCGGACGGTTTCTTTTTGCCTTTATATGTCTTTATAAGTTTTGAAAACCATATATAAAAACACACTAATTATGCATTTTATAATAAACGAAAGGAACTTAATCGTTTAAGTTTTAGTTATTTTTATCAATCATACAATCTTCCCTTTGCACTATCCAAATCCGTTGACAAACAAAAACAGGGGTGCTATAATATGAACATAGAGTACAGGAGACGAACTCCTTGAGACGTCCAGGGCAGTTCGGTACATAGGTTACTCAATATCGAATTAAGGTTAAAAATATTTTTTATTTATATTTTAGGAGGAATTTATCATGAAAAAATTTAAGGGCTTCACACTTATCGAACTTATCGTTGTTATCGCTATCATCGGTGTACTTTGTGCTATTCTCGTTCCATCAATGATGGGTTGGGTAACAAAGTCAAGAGTAAACTCAGCTAACTCAAATGCTAAGTCAATTTTCAACTCTGCTGCTTCATGCATCACAAGTTTTGATACTCTTGGTCATGAAGTTTTGGCAGATTCTACTTATGGTAGTGATGGATCAGGTGCAGCTAATGTAGTTTCAGGTACTACAGATGGAACAAGTCTTGCAGATGAAGTTGCTGCAATGGAAGAAGCTTCAAATGCTACAGCAGAGTGGGCTTTCAGCACAGATGGAGATGGTTATGTAGAAGCTGCTATATATTCATCAAATGGTAATAACTATATGGGCGCTTTCCCTAACGGTGTTCCAGAAAAGCAGAAGAGAACTTTTAATGTTGCTGATCTTGAAACTGCTGCTGATGTTACTGCAACATGGGGAGAAGCAGGAGAATAATTCAGTTAATTTATCTATTTGAATAAAACTTTTATGTTAGAAAAGCTTACGGTTTATGCCGTAAGCTTTTTTGCGTAAATAATTGATAATAAGTGACACATCAGATGTAACAGTAAAAAAATAAAAAAGAATAAAGTTAGTGTATAATTTATGTGGGCAAAAAAATAAGTAAAAATAAAAAAAGATGGCAAAAAGGCTTGCCATCTTAGTCACAATATGTTTAAATATAAGTTGTCGAAAATATATAGAAAGTAGTTGTGACTAATAATGAGTATAACATATTCGATCGAAAT
>SVNW01000013.1 GCA_015066745.1 Ruminococcus sp.
ACCTCTCCTAATAAGCACTAAAATACCTACAAAAATATTATAGCATATTTCTAAAAAAAAGTCAAGCAAATTACGTAATTTCTTTGCTTGATCTTTAAAAAAGTTTTTTGCAAGTGGCAAACTCGGGAAGAATTCAGAAAAGTTCTTGGTTTCTAATAATTTATAATCAAACGATAAAAAGACCACTTGTTTATTATATGAGTGGTCTTTTTTGATAAACATATCATAAACCTCAAAACCTACGACAAAATAAACAATTTTTTCACTGTATTCACACTCGAAATTTGTTCAAAAAATTTTTTTATCTTTTTTTGAAAAACTATTGACTTTTTTATTTATAAATGTTATAATAAATTCTACAAGTGAATTATCGATAGTACTACTGTCTAAAGAAACTGATGGGCTACTATGTTAATCATAATAGTTTTTTAGAAGAGAGGTGTCTTATTGATGAAAAAGGATTTACATCCAAGTTTTGAAAAAGCAACAATTACATGTGCTTGTGGTAACGTAATTGAAACACGTTCAACAAAAGGCGATATCAAAGTTGAAATCTGTTCAAAATGCCACCCATTCTTTACAGGCAAACAGAAACTTATTGATACAGGCGGTCGTGTAGACAGATTCAAGAAGCGTTTCAATAAGAACTAAGTTCTATCACAAACAGGGTGACTTATATACAGTCGCCCTTTTTATTATTATGGAAAGGTTTTGAAAATTATGGGGTATAAAACCATACGTAAACAACATAATATAACCTTTACAGAACGCCGTTCAGAGTTTATCGCATATATCTGCCCTGTCAAAACAAATGATGAAGCTGTTGATTTTATTAATTCGATCAAAGCCATGCATCGAAAAGCAACTCACAATGTATATGCCTATATCCTGAGAGAAAACAATATCACAAGATATTCCGATGATGGAGAACCACAAGGTACCGCAGGAGTTCCCGTACTTGATATACTTCAGAAAAATGGACTTACAGACGTGTGCTGCGTAGTTACAAGATATTTCGGCGGAATTCTTTTAGGTGGCGGAGGGCTTGTACGTGCTTATTCAACATCTGCAAAACTTGTTGTTGAAGATGCCGGTATACTGGATATGTGCGAGTGTTACAGAACCGAGATACATATGGACTATAATATGTACAGCAAGGTATCATATTTTCTGCCTCAGTACGAGATCAAAGAACTTTCTTCAAAGTTTGAAGACGAAGTTTTTATGGAAGTGCTTGTAAAAGAACAATATTTTGAACCGCTAAGAGCAAAACTTATTGACGTGTCAAACGGTAAGATAGATATAGAAAAATCCGAAAAATTATTCGAAGATTTTTCGGAAATGGCATAACAAATGATTTTCAGGATTTTTTATCAGGAGGATTATTATGGCGCTATCTGATGATTTTATCTACCGTCTGCGAGCTGAAAATCCCATAGAAGATGTTTTTGGCTCTTATACTTTACTCAGAAGGCAAGGCTCAAACTTCAAATGCCTCTGCCCTTTTCATTCTGAAAGAACACCATCTTGTACAGTTTACAGGGATACACAAAGTTTTTATTGTTTCGGTTGCGGTGCAGGCGGAGATGTAATAACTTTTATAAAAAGAATAGAAAACCTAAACTATATAGAAGCTGTTCGTTTTCTTGCCGAGCGTGCAGGACTGACTGTTCCCGAAAATAACTATAACGATAAGACGCTTAAAGAAAAATCAAAAACTTTTGAAATCAATCGTGAAACTGCAAATTTTTATTATAAAAACCTTCTCTCAGGAGAAGATAAACGTGGACTTGCATATTTCAAATCACGTAATCTCCTGCCTCAGACTATAAAAAAATATGGTCTTGGGTATGCTCCTGACAGCTGGAATGCCCTCAGAGATCATCTTCGTTCTCTTGGTTTTAAAGATAGTGAGATGATAACTGCCGGAGTTTGCAGAAGTTCACAAAAAGGCTGTTATGATGTATTCCGAGGTCGTGTGATGTTTCCTATCATAGATCTCAGAGGAAATGTTATTGCATTCGGAGGAAGAATTATTTCCGGAGAAGGTGCAAAATATATAAACTCATCAGACACACCTGTATTCAAAAAAAGCCGTAACCTTTTTTCACTCAATCACGCAAAGAATGCGGCATCAAAAAAACTTATCCTCGCAGAAGGATACATGGACGTTATCACCATAAATCAGGCAGGTTTTGAAAATGTTATAGCTACTCTTGGTACAGCTCTTACGCCTGAACAGGCACGTATAATGTCACAATATGCAAATGAAGTCATCATCGCATATGACAGTGACATAGCAGGACAGGAAGCTACGCAGAAGGCTATAAATTTACTGAACGCCGCAGGTGTAACCACCAAAATAATAAAAATGGAATCTGCAAAAGATCCCGATGAATATATAAAAAAATTCGGAAATACCCGATTTAAACTACTTCTCGAAAACTCAGGTGATGCAATCGCTTTTGAGCTTGAAAAATGCAAAAACGGTCTTGACATCTCAAAAGAAGAAGATAAAGTAGTATATCTCAGAAAAATTGTATCAGTTATTTCCGCTCTTGATGATCCGCTCCAGAGAAGCGTATATATATCAAAAATTTCAAAAGAAACAGATATAAATACCGGTATTCTGAATACTCAGGTTGAATACACAATCAAAAACAAACAACAGACCAGAAAAAAAATGGAATGGAAAAACATCGAAAGTAGCGTGAATACACATGACGAAATAAATCCTGATTCTGTAAAATATCCGAGAGAAAGTAAATCAGAAGAATTTATCATATTGTATACCTGCAAAAATCCGGACAAGCTAGAACTTATTCTTTCAAAAATAACCGCCGATGATTTTGTTACAGATTTCAATAAAAAGGTTTTTTCATCTGTCTGTAAAGCGATCTCTCAATCAGACTCTTTTTCACTTTCTCATCTTTCTGATGAATACACTGATGCAGAAATGGGGAAAATATGCGGTATAGAGGCAAAAAATCGTGAAACCACGATAAAAGAAGAAACTCTGTACGATTGTATTGACGTTTTAAAGAATTTCAAAGGGAGTTTTGTATATAATAAAGACACAGAACTTTCCGATGACGATCTTTTGAAGATACAAACCCAAATGAAAAACAAAAAATAGGAGGAAGATTTTATGGCTAACGAAAAAAAGACTATCGAAAGCTTGCTTGAACAGGGTAAACTGACAGGTAAACTGACAACAAAAGAAATCACTGACGCACTTGAGGAAACAGATTTCGATGTCGATCAGATGGATACGTTCTATGAAACCTGTGCAAACCTGAATATCGAAATCGTAGAAGATTTCTCCCCTGATACAGACCTTAAAATCGGTCTTGATTCCGGACTCAATGACGATCTGGAAATAGCACTTTCAACTGAAGGCATTGCTATAGATGACCCTGTTAAGATCTATCTTAAAGAAATCGGTCGTGTTCCGCTTCTTACTCCTGAAGAAGAAATAGAGCTCGCAGCAAGAATGTCAAACGGAGACCCATATGCAAGAAAACGCTTATCAGAAGCAAATCTTCGTCTTGTTGTAAGTATAGCTAAACGTTACGGCGGAAGAGGAATGCAGTTCCTTGATCTTATCCAGGAAGGTAACCTCGGTCTTATAAAAGCCGTAGAAAAGTTTGACCATACAAAAGGATTCAAGTTCTCCACATATGCAACATGGTGGATAAGACAAGCTATTACAAGAGCTATCGCTGACCAGGCACGTACAATCAGAATCCCTGTTCACATGGTTGAAACTATCACTAAAGTAAAGAAAATTTCAAGCCAGCTTCTCCACGAAAACGGTCACGATCCAACGGCAGATGAAATCGCAGAAAAACTTGAAATGCCTGTTGACAGAGTTCGTGAAATAATGCGTATAGCACAGGATCCTGTTTCACTTGAAACACCTATCGGCGAAGAAGAAGACAGCCATCTTGGTGACTTTATCCCTGATGATGATGCTCCTGCTCCTGCTGAAGCGGCATCACTTGTTCTTCTTAAAGAAGCACTCAACGAAGTTCTCAACACTCTTACAGAAAGAGAAGCAAAAGTTTTAAGACTCAGATTTGGTCTTGAGGACGGACGTGCACGTACACTTGAAGAAGTAGGCAAGGAATTTGAAGTAACAAGAGAAAGAATCAGACAGATCGAAGCAAAAGCTTTAAGAAAATTACGTCATCCAAGCAGAAGCAAAAAAGTTAAGGATTTTCTTGATTAATCAAATTAAATTTCTGCAAAGGAGCTTTTAATAAATGCGTTTAACATTAGAAGCTGACTACGCTGTTAGAATAATTAACTGTCTTTGCAACGATAACAACAGACTGGAAGCCAGAATAATATCTGAAAGATGTTGCATAACGTTACGTTTTACGCTGAAGATACTTCATAAACTCGTTACCGCCGGAATAGTACGCTCATTTAAGGGTACTAACGGCGGATACGAGCTGAATATGAAACCATCTGAAATAACTCTTCGTAATGTTATTGAAACAGTTGAAGGTACATATTTTTTCAGTCGTTGTCTTGAAGAACCTGCAGTGTGCAGTAGTGGCAAAAAGAACTGCAAGTTCCAGTGCATTTTCAATGATATATCAACCATGGTAAAAGAAAAGCTGGACAATTATACTTTTGATATGTTCATTGAAGAAAAAAATATTGAATAAAACACAAAGGAGACCGAACTTCCACGGTCTCCTTTATGTTTGATTCAATAATTTCAGCATATTAATGCATCGGTACCACCTTTTATTTCATGATACTCAGTGTTAAAAGCTTCCGGCCTGTAATTACCCTGTTTTAACACTTCCTTGTCCGAATGCTTTCGCATCTTTAAATGACCCCTTGTTTAAACTTAAAGCCATTCATGATATTCTTCTGGCGGAACCACCCTCCTTAATGTTTGATCGTTCTCCTCTTAAGAAAATCCAAGTAAACCATCGCTACCACTCTTTTCTTAAAATTTTATATAATCAGGCTTCGTGCTAACCGTTAGCCACGCAACCCGTTATTTTCAAAAGTTAAAATTGTTACTTCATTGGTTTCACCCTTAAAATGTATTTTTTTCTCAAAACTTCTTATTATTTTTACATTGGAAACACCTTTTTCTGTTTTTATTTTTGTCCGTTACTTAAACTGACTATTCCATTGGTCACACCTTTTTCTGTTTTTATTTTTTGTCCGTTTCTTATACTGACTATTCCATTGGTCACACCTTTTTCTGTTTTTATTTTTTGTCCGTTTCTTATACTGACTATTCCATTGGTCACACCTTTTTCTATTTTAATTTTGGTCCGTTATTTGTACTGACTATTCCATTGGTCACACCTTTTTCTGTTTTTAATTTTGGTCCGTTTCTTATACTGACTATTCCATCGGTCACACCTTTTTCTGTTTTTATTTTAGTCCGTCATTCATGCTGACTATTCCATCGGAATCACCTTTTAATTTTTAATTATTTTATTTCTTATATAGATTTATGTACGTTATATACAAATTATTCATTTAATAACTCAAGCCAAACTAGCCATTGGAATCACCTTTATATATCCTTCGAAAATATTTCCCGGCCTTGTTACTCAAAGCACATCTGCTATAACTATCTGTAAGCTTCCCCTACCAATATCACATCAAGCTTCATCGTAATATACCAATCATGTGAAATATATCTCTTACAAATACTTACCGCCGATGTTGACTGCTATGAACAACTCCTGCACTTTGCGGGGTTACTGACTTTCAAAAAGAACTAAAACTAAATCGATGACTCATTTAATTTTAACTTTAACATCCCTTTTAAAATCCCTAACCATCAGAGTCACGAAAGTCAAATCCGCTAATTGTAAAAAACTCGTCAACTGTCAAGTCCATCGGACCCTACCTCCAAACATAATATATTTGTCTTATGGAAACCTCATCTCTGAACCTGAACTACTATCCCTTTGTCACTACATACCAGCGACTTTACTACTTCTTCGGATCTGTTCACCATTCCCGGTTTCCCACCCTAATAAGACCAATCTGAAAAGCTCGGTTCAAATTCTTATCGCCTGAATTATTCTCTCCCTTTCCATGTCTCTATAATACCATAAGTTTTTGTCATTGTCAACACTTTTTTATAAAAATATTTAAAAAATATGTTTAATATGATGTTTACAGAATATATCTTGACTTTTTCCTGATTTTGTAGTAGAATTAATTATGTAAGCGTGCCTTACGTACATATAAAAAAATGCCTCATTATTTTATAAAGGCAGAAATGGAGTTTTATTATGTCAGAAGAAAAATCAGAATACACTCCCGATCTTTATACATTAGAAGATGAAAACGGAGTTGAACAGACATTTGAAATGCTTGATGCACTTGAAACAGAAGACGGACAGCGTTACTTTGCTCTTGTTCCATATGCAGAAAATCCAGAAGATGCTCTTTCAGACAGCGATGAACTTGTTATACTCAAAGCCGAAATGGAAGGCGATGAAGAAATACTCGTTTCAATTGACGACGATGATGAGTTCGACAGAATAGGTCAGATATTCCTCAAACGTATCGAAGAAATGTTTGAAGATGATGATTATGAAGATGAAGAATAATTTTTTTCATTTTCCATAAAATTTTAATTGACAATTGAGAATTAATGTGTTATAATTCTTAATGTAAACAGGTTATTATTTCTGCCTTGTGCGTATGTGTATGGCTCATATAATCCAACACATTATCCTAGGGAATTTCGCTCTGAATGTGGATTGCAGACCTCCCTTGTATTTGTTTTTCAGGTATATAGGACGAAGGGAGCGTGAATCTTTCAGGCTGATACCCACCTGCTTTATAAGCGGGTTTTATATGCCGTATGTTACGGCAAGGCGGTTTATTTCTTGTAAATTTAAATCAGATGCTTTTTGTAGCATCTGATTTTTATTTTTTCTCTGAATAACTTTTATAAATATAAACAAAAAATCAGAAACGAATAATTTCCGTTTCTGATTTTTTTATTTATTGATTTATTCCGGTGAAACGCCAGGTGAACATATAACCTTTCCGTTTCCTGAATTATCTGTGAAATGTACTATAAGAACATCGCCACCTTCAAGTATTTCTCCGGCCTTCGGCTCTGTACCTATTGCATATCCGCTGTGGTATCCCGTATTAACCTGTGGTATTGCTCTGTAGGATATACCCATTTCGTCAAGAAGTGCAAGGAAGTCTTCGATCTTGTAGCAGTTTACAGGACCTGTCTTATAACTCGGTACTTCTGCTTCACCGTCACCCTTACTTACCTGAACGACAACTGTATCACCACTTGAAAGCCATGTATTAGCGGAAATACTCTGGGAAATAATTATTCCCTTTTCATAAACTTCGCTCTTGACATATTCAGGTTCAAGATTTATATCCTGAACAATTGTCGAATACAGCTTTACATCTTCAAAATATTTTCCAACAAGGTCAACCATCTTGATATTAGCATTTTCATCAGGCATCTCTGTAGTAGTTTCTTCCGGTGTATCGGTTTCCGGTGGAAGTGTTATATCCGCACCGTTTGAAATATCAGGCTCAGACACATCATTTCCTGCATCAGTAACCGGAGGCGGTAAAGTTGTAGCAGGTGTTGTAATAACCGAAAGTCCTGCTTCAATACTCTCTTTCTTACGTATTTCATCTGTTATGCTTTTGATAAACATTCCAAGTATAACAACAACTATTATCAAAAGTATAATGATAATCAACGGTATTTTGATTTTGTCAATAATATTTCCGTTTTCATTATCATCTTGAATTCTTTTAACGGGCATATCGTGATATTCACGCCTTTCTGTTTTTTTATCAGAAACGACCGCTTGTTTTTCTGCAGAAACAGAATTTTGCTGTTTTGAAGCAGAATTGGCAGCAACCGAAGCTGATACAGCTCTCTGTATTTTAAGATTGAGAGATGTTTTCATTTTTTCTTCTTCAGACGGTTCAAAAATCTTTGTAACAAGCTCTGTAACCGTTCTGATCCTGTTATCCCCGTTTATCCTTAATCCTTCCATAATAGCATTTGAAACATTATGAGGAATGTCCGGATTTACCGAATCAGGTGGTGTAAGTTTACTTTCCTCACTTCTCAATGATGCTTCTGTAGGCATACAGCCTGTAAGTATTCTGTAAAGAACAGCACAAATACCATAAACATCTGTCCATGCACCCTGCCAGCTACTTGCTGAATACTGCTCAGGTGCAGCATAACCCTTAAATACCTCTGATCTTAATTCATTACCGGTAGTTCTGGCAGCTGCTATACAAAAGTCTGTAAGTCTCAGCTCACCCTTTACCGTAACATATATAGTCTTGGGACTTATTCCTCTGTGAACTATACCTGCGTTGTGCAGTATACTAAGTGTAGTAAAGAGTGGCGGAAATAACTTGGACACATGCTCCCAGCTCAGTTCGCCTGCATTTTCTTTAAGATACTGAATAAGATTTACACCTTCTATGTATTCGTAAACAACATAAGTAGTATTATTTTCTGAAAACATATCCAGAACTGTATTTATATTATTTATAGTTTTAAGTTTAGCAAGTTTTCTGTTCAACTCTGTAAACTCTGCCATCAATGATTTGTACTGTGCCACATCACTGTGATTTACATTGATGATAGGAGAATCAGAATCTCTTGAACAAAGTGCGTCAGGCATATATTCTCTTATAAGAACTTTTGCTGACATAAGTGTATCAAATGCAAGGTATGTTGCACCTTCACCGTTCTGACTCATAAGTTTTCCGAAGATATACCTGCCATTATTCAGTTTGGTGCCGGGAATAATATACGATGGTGAGCATTCGGTATTTTGTCTGAAACCACAGAACGGACATTTAACCTGCTCGCCTATGGGTTCAAAACAACCATAGCACAATTTGGAATCTCCCATACTTTACCCTCCTTGTTTATTATAATTTCATTTATCACCTAAAATATAATATCAGTAAATATTTATTTTGTCAACTGTTTTTCTGCATTTTACGTTCTGAATTTCCGCTATCGCTACTTTGCAGTAGTACGGAGAATATCAGAAATAAAATCATTTTCCTCTTCTATAACAGGTGCATTGACAATATTTTTATCATTGAACATTACAGTAATGTAATAAGCAGCTATGCTGTTATTAACATAATCCTCACAGTAATATTTGTATTTTTTCACCTTTGATCCGTCAAGAAAACATACCTGATACGGTTCCATGTCAAGAATTTCATCTGACTTTTTTTCAGTTGTTCCGAGTGTGATATCAAAAACATCAATTTTTGATTCCTTCTTTACTCCGTTGATGTTTTTGCTGAGAATATCAAAATTATAATATGTCACATCACTAAGATTTCCGAACATATCTTCAGTACAGAATATACTCCAGACCGGAAGCTTTACTCCATATACATCAATGTCTGATTTTGACTCATATACAAGACTGCTCTCTGTTATTCCTTCCAAAAAAACATATTTGTCTGCCGGCTTTAACTCAACATCTGCATAGGATGACGCTTTACTCACCGGTTCGCCAAGCTTTTTAGCAAGTTTTTCAGATTTTCGCATTCCTGTACCTTTCATTACTGATAAAACCAGTGTTATGATAAGTACTGTCAATAAAGCTACAAGAACAATGATCATAACTATTTTCGCTTTTTTTGACAGCTTACCCCAAAGCCCTGACTTTTTTTCCATTGTTTTTGACTTTGATAAATTTACTTTATCACTTTCTGACATGGCCACTTTATTTCTCCCCTTTTCCCTAAAATCAAAAGCCTATAATATTAATAATATCAGATTTCATACATAAAGTCAAACATTCTAGAAAAAAATGTATAAAATATTTTTTTACATCATATTTTTTCGTGGATATATCAAAATTATTAATCACCGGAAACTTCATCTAAAGTTATAAGACCACGGTTTATCATTTCCTGAGCTGCAAGTAACACGCCTATCTTTCCGCTTGTGTATGTTATTCCGCCCTGAAGCCATGCGGCATAAGGTTCACGGATAGGTGCATCAGCTGAAAGCTCTATTGAAGCACCAAGTGTAAACGCACCGGCAGCCATTATAACCTTGCTGTCGTAACCCGGCATATCCCACGCTTCAGGAGTAACAAAAGAATCCACAGGTGAACCTTTTTGTATTCCCTGACAGAATGCAGTAAGCATATCTTCATTTCCAAGTTTAAGAACAGTTATTATATCTCCACGCTGTTCATTTTTCTTAGGATAACATTCAAATCCAAGTTTTGAAAATAGTTCTGCTGCAAATGTAGCAGTCTTAACAGCATTTGAAACAACATCAGGAGCCATAAAGAGTCCGAGATACATTTCCCTGTTCTGAGAAAGTGTACAGCCTACTTCTTTACCCATTCCAACACAAGTCAGTCTGTAAGCACAAAGTTCAACAAGGTCTTTTCTTCCTGCTATATATCCGCCTGTACGAGCTATGCCACCGCCTGCATTTTTTATAAGTGAACCTGCCATAAGATCCGCTCCTACCTGAACCGGTTCTCTTTTCTCTACAAATTCACCATAGCAGTTATCTACCATAACTATTGTATCAGGGCTGGCAACTTTTATACCGCATACCATCTGTTCTATCTGCGATATAGTAAGTGCCGGACGCAAAGAATATCCTCTTGAACGCTGTATGTATGCAAGTTTCGCACCCTGAACAGCTTTTAATATGCTGTCCATATCAGGTTCGCCGTTTTCCAGAAGATCTACCTGCTGATATTCAATACCAAAATCAACAAGTGAACCATCTCCTTTTTTGCCTCTGATACCTATTATTTCTTCAAGAGTATCATATGGTTTTCCGGTAATGGAAACCATTTTGTCTCCGGGTCTTAAAACACCTGAAAGTGCAACAGATAACGCATGAGTGCCTGAAACAAAGTTATGTCTTACAAGTGCATCTTCACACCCAAACACGTCAGCATATATCTGATCAAGTGTGTCACGCCCGATATCACCGTATCCGTAACCGGTACTTCCGTTAAAACACTGTTCACTTACTCTGTTCTTTATAAAAGCCGATAAAACTTTAGAACCATTATATTCAGCTACTGTTTCACAGCCTGCAAGAGCAAGTGAACAGGAACTCTCTGCTTCTCTTGCAAGTTGCATGAGCTTATCACTGAAATCAAAGAAATTATTATTCAACATATGTTTTCCTCCAAACTATTCCGCCTGAATTACATTTTCTGTACTGACAGCTTTAAAACCTATCTCACGATAAAAACTTTCACGATAATCAAGTGCAAAAAGGCTTACTTTCTTTCCGCCATTACTCAGAATATGCCCTATCCAGTAAAGAAGTTCCCTTGCATATCCTTTTCCTCTTGCCTGAGCTTTTGTTGCAACCTGACCTATAAGAACATGATCATCTATATCATATATTACTGTCGCAGTAGTACAGCCCTTATACAGATATATCTCTGAGAGTCCTCTTCTTATTTTATGTGAATGCTCAGTCATCCAGAGGCCGTATTCTGCAATAGACGGAAAACCTTCCTGAAGTATCTCATATATATCATCAAGTTTTGGTGTGGCTGTAAATTCTTCCTCATTAAAATTTTCAGGTCTGTGATCAGTAAATTCAAACTTTGTTCTTCCAAGCATCTTGTATCCGCTGATATCACATAACCCTTCAAGTGTACTCCATGGTGCTTCCACACGAAAAGGTTCATGCATCTTTATAAACATAACAAGTTCATCAGAATAAACGTTATGCTCTGAGGATATTATCATGAGAGCATTAAAATGAACGATATATCCTGTATGTTCTCCGTCAGAGATCTCATAAAATCTGCAAAAATCATAATTCATACCGTATGCTGTATAATATGAAAGAATCTTTCTTCCATAATAATCTTTATGAAGCGATCCGACAGCATTCAGATCAATATCGGTTATATGTCTTATCATAATTCAAATATCCTTGGCACTAACAAATTTACCAGTTTGCTGCACGCATCTATGTCTTTGGTATCAGCAACACATGACGGTGAATGAAGATATCTGCACGGTGCAGATATCGCTATGGTACGTACACCCTTTCCCGAAATATGAATAGCTCCGCTATCATTTCCGCCTGCTACCATTGTTTTTGTCTGACAGGCTATGTTGTTTTCCTTTGCTACAGTAAAACAGAGTTCATATAACTCTTTATCATAAATCGTTCTTCTGTCCATATACGAAACAACTGCACCTTTTCCAAGTTCACATACACGCTGTGCTCCCGAAACTGCCGATATATCAGAAGCGGTCGTTGTTTCAAGTACGATCGCAAAATCAGGAGCTATTGCAAACGCTGCTGTAGATGAACCACGAAGTCCTATCTCTTCCTGAACTGTAAATGCAAAATAAATATCATATTCCGGCTCTTTATTTATCATGTCTATCATTATTGCACAGCCTATTCTGTCATCAAGAGCCTTACTGCAGATTCGCTCATTTCCGAGTCGTGTAAATCCCGGAGAAAATGAAACAAAATCGCCTAAAGCAACATATTTTTCTGCTTCTTCTTTTGACGTGGCACCTATGTCGATACAAAGCTTTGAGACCTTTACGCTTTCTTTTCTCTCACTGTCTGACATATTATGAACAGCTTTTGAACCTACTACACCTTTTGATCCGTTTTTACAGATAACTACTTGTCGTCCGGCAACAACATCGGCATTTACACCTCCTACTGTATCAAAGCAGAGTGTACCGTCACTATTTATATAAGTAACTATCAGCCCGACTTCGTCCATATGAGCAGCTATCATCAGTTTTTTTTCCGGAGTCTTTTTTCCCTTTTTGAAGACTATCAGATTTCCGAGATTATCGGTATGATATTCGCACTTTCCGTCTATAACCGAAATAATATATTTACGTACATCATCTTCATTTCCCGAAACACCGTTAAGCGATGAAAGTTCTTCTGTATATCTTAGCATTTATTTTACCTCCCTGATAAATTCCGCAAGAAGTTCTGCTGTCGCTTCGATGTCATTTACATCAACTACTTCTGCTGCAGTATGCATATATCTGAGTGGTATCGAACAGGTACAGGTCTTTACACCGCAACCGCTTATTCCGAATCTGTCAGCATTTGTTCCGGTAAGACCGCTCATTATTTCCTTCTGATATGATATTCCTCTCTTATTTGCTGTACAAATAAGCATATCTGTTATTTCACGCGATAAAGAGGGCGATACACCGATCATAGGTCCTTTGCCCATCTCACCGCATTTTTTCGCATCTTCTCCCGTTGAAACAGCAAATCCCATATCAACGGCTATAGCTATATCAGGTGCTATATCAAAACAAGCCGTCTTTGCCCCACGCTGTCCTACCTCTTCTGTCGCTGAAAAGAGAACTGTATACGAACATGAAATATCATCATATTCTTTAAGAACGTCAAGCATTTTTATAACGGCTGCAACACCTGCTCTGTCATCAAAAGATTTTCCGCACATTCTGTCATTAAGAAGCTCCGCTGTTTTAGTTGCAAAAGAAACTGTATCTCCGGGCCTTACCAATTCTTCAAGTTGTTCTTTTGTATAACCTGTATCTATGAGAAGGTCTGACGCAGATGAAATAACTCCGTTTCCGTCAGAAAGATGAGGCGGAACAGAAGAGATTATTCCGGGGATATCTTTTTTTCCATGAACAACTACCTGCTGTGCCGGAAATAATCTGTAGTCCATACCTCCGACATTAGCAGGAACTATAAAACCTTCATCATCAATATATGAACATACAAAACCTATTTCATCTATATGCGCATCTATAAGAACATGTTTTTTTCCCTGTTCTCTTTTTCCGAAGTTCATTATGATATTTCCGCCTGATAAAATACATTCATTATTGTATCTGCCTTCAAGAAAATCAACAAACTTTTCCAAAGAAGTAACTTCGTCACCTGAAACGCAATACATATCACTAAGTTTTGATAATAAATTTTTCAAGATCAAACTCCATCTCCTTAAATAAAATTTATTTCCGTAACTAAAAAACTAAACATACAATATTTATTATAGCAATTTTTATTACAAAAATCAATCAGTAAAAAAAATAAAAACGCTGTTTTTTGAAACAGCGTTTTGTACGTATTTACTTATACTTCAAGAACAGGCATCATAGCCTTTACCTGTACTCCTGATTTTTCCATAGAATCAGCCAGCTCTTCAGCCTTTGCAACTGTCATCTTTTCAGTAACAAATGCAATATCAGAACTGTTGTCAATTATTTCGATATTTTCAATATTGAAGTTTTCTGAACCTGATACACGGAAATACATTCTGCATTCATTTTCCTTGTGATCTGCAATAAATGATGCATCTGCTGAATCCTGCCATGTCTGTGCTGTATCAGTCTTTCCTTCTGTCTTTAACTGTTCAATAACGTCACCAAGAACAGCGCTGGCTGTAGGAAGCATTCCTGCACCACGTCCGTAGAACATAGCACGGTCTATACCGTCACCAAAAACCATAACTGCATTGAACACATCATCTACTCTTGAAATAAGATTGTCATAAGGAACAAGCGTCGGCATTACTGAAGGAAGTATTCTGCCGTCAGAAAGTTTCTTTACACTTGCTATAAGCTTTACAGATGCGCCGAACTTTCCGGCAAGTGTTACATCTTCAAGTGATACCTTTGTGATACCTTTTGTATATACATTTTCAGGGTAAACATGTTTTCCGAAAACAAGTGATGAAAGTATACATATTTTTCTGCACGCATCATGACCTTCAACGTCAGCAGTAGGATCTTTTTCTGCATATCCGAGTTCCTGAGCCATTTTTAATGCATCATCAAAATTCATATTTTCATTTATCATTTTTCCGAGAATGAAATTTGTTGTACCGTTGAGGATACCTACTATCTGGGTTATATCATTAGCTGCCAGACATTTGTGAAGTGGTCTTATGATCGGAATAGCACCGCCTACACTTGCCTCAAAGAAGAAATTGCAACCTTTTTCCTTGGCAATAGCAAGGAGTTCTGCACCCTTTGCAGCAACAAGTTCCTTGTTTGAAGTGGAAACGCTCTTTCCTTTGAGAAGGCATGACTTTACAAAATCATACGCAAATGTCGCACCGCCCATGCATTCGGCAACGATTGTAACCTCATCATCATTAAGAATATCATTGATATCCTTTGTAAACTTTTCTTTGTATGGACTGTCCGGGAAATCTCTTATATCAAGTATATATTTTATATCAGCATCTTTATTTGCTTTTTTCAATATACTTTCCTTGTTTTTGTAGAAAAGCTCCACTACTCCGGAGCCAACAACACCATATCCCAGAACCGCTAACTTAGACATAAAAACTCCATTTCCCCGCAAGCCTCTGCGTGCGGATTTACTTATTTAAATTATTATTAATTTATTATTGCTATTCTCTGTTGAGTATCCTGACATCTACCACGCCGTCAACTGCTGAGATCAATGTCCTGATATCATCTTCAGTGTACCTGTCCGAATTTAGTTTAAGTGTTATTGTTATTGTTGCAACGCCGTCTGTGGGAATGCACTGGTTAAGCGTCATCACATTTGCATCGGACGAGTGAATAACGCTGAGAACATTTGCAAGTACACCCGGTCTGTCCTGAAGAACCGAACTCATAGTGATAAGCTTCTGTGTAAATTTTTCATCATAAAAAAACACATGATCCTTATACTTGTAATATGCACTCCTTGAAATCCCTGATTTTCTGCATGCTTCGGCAAGACTTCTTGCGCCTCTGTTAGCCATAGTCTTCTTTACCTCGAGCACTTTTATAAAAACTTCGGGAATAACACGCGAATCAATAACGATCATTTGAGAAGAACATGATAAGTTATCCATAAAATAAAACCTCAAAATAGTCCATCATACAAATACAACTGTATTTGTGACTTTATTAATATAACATTTTTTATCGGATTTGTCAACCTGATTTTTTAGTATAAAATACATCACATTAAACGTATAAATCCGTTGATATTTACTATCACATTCCTTACAAACATTTTTCGTATATTTATACTGAATTTTCTTTGAAAATCATTGACAAAAACTACTTTATATACTATAATATCATTGTAATATATCAAAGCTTGTTCTTTTTCTTCTACCAATTTTACATTTCCGAAAGAGCACATTAAAAAATTTTAACAACGGAGGAAAATATTATGAAAAATAATGAAAAAGAAAGTTCACTTTCAACATCTCAGTTAATCGCCATCATAATTTATTTAGTCGCATTTTTAGCAATAAATTTTATCAGTTCACAAATCACAAGTACTCAGGGCGCAACAATAGGAAAGACCATGGGAGAGTTACGTGAAGTCAGCCAGACCGGTAATGTAGACGGAGTTTTACAAAAAGCAAGTTCACTGATAGCGTTGCTGAGAAAAGGAGCTGCAACAGCAGGTACAGTTACACAGATATCTTCATTAATGTCAGCGTTTATTACTTTAGCTATCTATAAAAAAGGATTCTATGTTGCTTTTGTATGTAACTTTATAAGCACTGCTTACATAGTTATCAAAATCGTTATGATCGGTAACACAGAAGCTATACCTGGTGTTATTTCAGCTGTAGTAACCCTTATTCTTATAACTATAATTTATTTGTTCTCCAAAAAGCTTTCTGAAAAGAATAACGAAATCGCAAAAAGTTATGCACAGATCGTTGAAACAAATAAGGTTATCAAGGAAAAAGACGAAAAACTTTCATACCTTGCATACTACGATATTCTCACAAAGCTTCCTAACAGACACATGTTTATCGAAAAAATCAACGAAACGATTCTCAATGCGTCAAACTCACCATTTACAGTTCTTCTTGTTGATATCGACAACTTCAAGCAGATAAATGATGCCTATGGCAATCAGTCAGGTGACGTAATGCTTGTTACATATGCTGAAAAGCTCAAATTATTCTGTCAGGATTCTATCTTCCTCGGACGTATCGGAGGAGATGAATACGGATTTATAATCCAGGGTAATTTGACTGAAGCAAATATTCTTAACTATGTTGAAAAGATTCAGAATATAATCTCTGAACCTATCCAGATAAACAATACAATGGTTTCTTCAACAGCAAGTATTGGTATAGCTTCTTATCCGAACAATGCTGTAAACTCATCTGATATGCTCAGATGCCTTGACAGTGCGGTTTACTTTGCAAAGGCAAACGGAAAAAACAGACCATGTTTTTATGAACAGCACTGATTTTCATTAAAACATATTAATTCGGAGGTCTATCGCAATGTTGGATAAACCAAATCAGAAAAAGTCTTCATTTGATATATTAATCTTAATAATTTATATAGCCATATATTCACTAATGTTGTTTTATCAAAACAAAATACAGTCTTATGGAAATATAAGCATTGTGATACAGGGGATAACTTCACAATTACAATTGTTGCTTTCTGCATTTATCGTAGTAGCCGTTTCAAAATTCGGCTACTACGTAGCACTTGCAATAAATATTTTTTCAGCATTGCGACTCATGATCGACGTTGTAACAATACAGAGCGGTTCTGCGATAACCGGTTTTATTTCAACTGTTGCTACAATCATCCTGATAACCATTATTCATATATTTTACGAACGAATTATGAAAAACACCACTGAGTTAATCAGAACTAATGAAGAATTGCGCCAAAAAGATGAGAAGCTTACATACCTGGCTTATTATGATATTTTAACAGGACTTCCAAACAGACAGCTTTTTATAGAAAGAATAGATGAAGCTATAAACCTGAAATCATCTGTTCCGTTTACTGTGATCGCTGCAAATATTGATAATTTTAAGCTTATCAACAATGATTACGGAAACAATGCAGGAGATGCTGTTTTGTGCTCATATTCAAAAAAATTAAAAAGATTTTGTGGCAATTCAATATTCCTGGCAAGAATAAATGCTGATGAATTTGGAATGATTGTCTACGGAAAAGAATCCGAAGATACAATAGTTAATTACATCGAAGCTATCAGAGAAATAGTTGCCGAACCAATTAAATTCAAAGATGTAAAAATCAATGTTACAATGAGTTTTGGCATATCTTCTTATCCTTTGGATGCAACAGCTTCTACAGAAATTCTCAAATGCGTAAACAGTGCATTGAGTGTTTCAAAATTCAACGGAAAAAATATGCATACTTTTTATAACAAAACTAACAGTTATAATTCTTATAAATAATCAAACGAAAGGGTGTTTTATATATGGATATTTTAAATTTATATGAAAATGCTTCAGGTAAACTTGAAAACGCTTCAAAATCTTCTTTTGAAATTGAAACCAAAATCACATCTATCACTATGATATTGTCTTCAAAAGAACAGCTTTATGTTGGTTTTAACTCTAAAAAGATAAATCAATCGCTTGAGATCGAAGATGTATCTTCTGAGTATATGGCGTTGGCTGAATTTTTATTTGCACAGGAAACCGTAATTGATACAATTATTACAATCGATTCTGAGACACTTCTTCCTCAGAATCCAAGTGATGATTTTATCAATATGATCCTGAACATGAACATCAACAACAAATCATGTAAAGTAGTAACAGGCAAGAATTCACAAGTTATGCTTTCTTCTCTTAATGATAAAATTCCCGAACTGATTACAGAGATCGAAACAAAACTAAAAGAAAAATCAGATGAAGTTGTTCTTAAAATAATTGATGATGCTGAAGAAGCAAAATCAAAAGAAGAAGAAAAACCTGAAGTTTCAAGTATGGGTATAGATACTTCAGGACTTAAAATGATTTATGATGACTGGGAGTCAGCAGAAGTTTCTGAAGAAGAAACAAATAATGTACAGGAAAATAAACCTTTTAATGCAAATTCACTTTCATCACAAAATCACGAAAATACTAAAAATGAACAACAGTCTGTAAACGGTATGTATCAGCAGCAGCCTATGAACAGTATGTATCAGCAGCAGCCTATGAACGGTATGTATCAGCAACAGCCTATGAACGGTATGTATCAGCAGCAGCCTATGAACGGTATGTATCAGCAGCAGCCTATGAACGGTATGTATCAGCAGCAGCCTATGAACGGTATGTATCAGCAGCAGCCTATGAACGGTATGTATCAGCAGCAGCCTATGAATGGTATGTATCAGCAACAGCCTATGAACGGTATGTATCAGCAGCAGCCTATGAACGGTATGTATCAGCAGCAACCTATGAATGGTATGTATCAGCAGCAACAGCCTATGAACAATGGTATGTATCAGCAGAATGGTACTAACAGCCTTTACATTCATCAGATGAATAACCAGGGGGCAAATACAAACCAGAATTTCGGACAGCCGGCAACTCCGAATACAAGTAATTATCTCAATGGCATGCAGGCTCCTGTAACAACAGCTACATCTCCAAGTGGCACAACACAGCAGATGTCCGTATATGGCTCAAATATCAGTGCCGGAGATAATAATGCTATATTCAAAGACAGACTTAATGATATTCTTGGTACCAGCAATAAATCTACCGTTGAAGAAGAACCAATAGAAGATGCTATGCAATCTGTCAAGGATAAAAAGAAAGCTGCTAAGATAGATGCTAAATTTATTAAAAAGCAAAAGAAAAATAATAATCTTTAATAAAAATAAAAAATCCTGTTGTAAACTTACAACAGGAATTTTTTTTGTTCTTATTCTGAAACGTTTTCTGAAGAAGTATCATTCTCCGTATTGGTTTCATCAGGAGTCTCTACTTCAAGACTTTCCATTTCTTCTTTAAGTTTAGCTTTCTGAGCGAGCATTCGCTTTTCTGCTTCTTCCATCATACGTTTTTCGTAACGTATCTGCTCTACTCTCGCCTTACGTTTTAACTGCTTAGCTTTTTCTTCAGCTTCTCTTATAGCCGCCTTATTTTTGTTTATATCAACCTGCATCTGAACATTGATATAGTTTTCATCAAACATTTCCTTTTCAAAAATCATAGCTATTGATATATCATCACGGCTTCCGGAATTAGTTCTTCTTACAAAGTTTTTGTTCATTCTTGATTTTAAAAGTTCAGGATCATCTAACTGGCTTGCGATAAGGCAGTTATATTCTTCAAAACTTTCCTTGCTTGAAAAAGAAGTGAACAATCCGTCTGTAGAAACTATCATGGTAAGAGGTCTGTCATATGTATAAAAATAACCAAACATTTTTATAGCATTTGAATTACAAAGTGATGCTGTCAGATTGGCAGGACAACTTTCGTCATCGATTATAGGCATGTACGATTCTCCGCACTGCTTTATAACAACAAGACTTCCATCTCCAAGCTGCATTCCAAAACACAGATTTTCAGTAAGTACAGCAATAATCAAAGTAGAACCATAAATAGATTCTGTTTTTATAGCTGCAAGTTCATCATCTGTCAGCTGTGTTCTTTCTTCAGGCATTACAGGATTATTATTGTAATGCTCATTTACAGCATCATACCAACTTTTTATAATATATTTCTGAATTTTTGTAATAAGATAATCCGGACCTTCTTTGAATTTTTTTTCAAATTCATCAATATCCGCACAGAATTCATCAATTGCTTTTATTGTTACTTCAACAGCAGATTTTGCACCAAAATCACTTCTGAAATGTTTTTTGCTGCCATGACCATCTGCCACAGCTGCCACGGCATAACCATCAGTTGTCTTGTATGCCGAATAATCTTGGCAAACTGTACCACTATCCACATGACTGGCACCTCTTACGGTTTCATTTAACCCGATAAACATTAAAGCATACCTCTTTTCTTATATTATGCCAGATCAGGAATACTACCAGCCACTATCGAACGGTACATCTTTTGGATACTCATCTGAATCAACAATATTTTTGATCTGTTCAGCAAGCTGCTCTTGTTTTTTATCGATAACATCCATATCATTAAGATCTCTCAAAACATCATCAGCAAGTGTCATACTCTTACTTCCTATCTGAGATGAAGTTACTGCTATCTTCTTGATAAGCTGTGCAAGCTGTCCGCCTGAATATGCATGAACAACTGTATCCGGATTTGTTGTAAATTCAGCAAGCATATCATCGTTTGCTTCTTTTCCGATACCAAGTGCAACTTTAAGACCGTATCTGTACCAACTATTTACCTGAAGTTTTCTCAATCCCGCTTTATAGTCATCAGTCGGATATCCGTCTGTCATAAGGAATATTACAGGAGCAAATGAAAGTGAAGGAGAGTTAAGAAACTCACTTCTTGATAATTTTCTGTTAAGCTCCTCAAATGTCATTCCAAGGTCTGTAATACCTTTTGCCTCAAGTCTTGCCCATTCAAATTCTTCAACAGAAATCGGCTCCGGATACATCCAGGCACAACCTGTAGAAAAAGTAAGAACAGCTATCTTTATATCTGTATCAGCTTCACCTATGCTTCTTATTTCAGGCATAAGTTCTTCCATCGCAGTATTAAGTTCGCCCATCTTGGTGCCCTTCATACTTCCTGATGTATCTATCAAAAAGAAAATAACAAGACTTTTTCTTGAAACACCTGTCGCTCCAAGTGGATCATCATCTTCTAAATCTATAAGTTCTCTGGCTTTTGTGCTGAAATCTTCCATGGTATTTAAATACCCCTTTCTATATTTCTATGTTGACTCCACCGATATCCGCAACAACACCGGTCCACAACGGGAATCCTCTGCCTGTTGTTACTTCATGATTAGAGCCGTCAGGCATTCTTACCTTCCAGGTCTTATCTGAAAGATTTTTTATACCGAGAACACCTTTTTGAATTTTATTTTCAACAATTTCACCTACAACTGTGTTAAAGTCGTCTGAGCCCGGAACAGCATCACACATATACAGCTTTCGTCCCATATATATAGGAGTTCTGTAATCACGATTGCTGAACTTGAGTGTAGGGTATCTCTTTCCGCATCTCTTACATATAAGTGTATGATTTTCACCCGGATCATAAGCTGATGAAAATGTTGTCTTTCCACAATAACAAGGCAATATTTCTGAACGAAGTCTTACAAAAAGCTTCTGCCATTCGTTTTCTATCATTCTTTTATTTGCCTGTGCAATACCTGTAGTAAATGTAAAAGTAAATGCCTGTCTGATATAGTTCGGGTATATTCCCCAGAACTTTATTACGTTGTCATGTATTCCTTTTACAGGGCGGTTTGTATCGTTATTAGGATCAAAAACAAACACTGCTTCTTTTCCATAATGTTTAAGCTCTGCTGCTTCTGTAAGACAAACTGTTTTTACAACCTTTTCTCCTTCAAGAGGATCTCCTCTGAAAAGAAGTTTGAAAAGTACAACTGCAAGTGAATATTTGTCTGTCTGAACGTTAGGGCGACATACACCTCTTACGATTTCAGGAGCCATATATCCCGGCTTACCGCCAATTCCGAAATTGTATCCGTCAGGAGCGATATTATCACAGTCACAGACAAGAACATCGCCATTAGCAACATTTATAAAGAAACCGCCATCATTAAGGTCCTGATAGCTCTTACCTGCTCTGTGAAGCTGTCTGAATGCATTTACAATATTTATAGATGCTGTAACAAGTGCATAAAGATTTTTGAACTGAACAGTAACTCTTCTTGCTTTACCTGTTGCAGAGTCAACTTCGAGCTTGTACATATTGAGAATATCAACAAATGAATCATACTCAGGTGGTCTGAGAGCCATCAGATAACCGAAACTTCCGTCGTTATCCATTTTTGTAAGGTACTTTGGCCATAAGAACTTATCGCTTGGAGGACCATCCTTTATGTTTACCTCAAGATTTTTTCTGAAAGCCTGAGGGTCACGCATTTTATCCATGTCATACCATTTTAAAGCATATTTGAGATTATTGTATTCTACCAGATAAACGATACCCTGACCACCTCGGCCGAGTGTACTTATAACTCTTAGTTCACCGCCATATTCCATAGGGATCGTCTGACCGGGTTTAAATTCTACCATATCTAACCCATCCTTTTAATAATATTTTATTTTATGAATTCGAAATGTATGCTGTTGGTCATACAAAACTTATGTACATATGAATTTTCATGACACACAATAGTAATGTGCGGACAATAAAGAAATACGTTTGCTCCAATAAATTTTATAGAATCAGGCAAGCGAAGTTCACGAAGAGTTTCGCACCCTTCAAAAGCTTCATCACCGATACTTGAAACTGTCTCCGGTATTTCGACATCTTCAAGATTCTGACAAAAAGCAAATGTTCCTTCCTGTATCGCATCAACACCATATGGTATCTTTACTGATTCAAGCGAGCCACACGCACTGAAAGCGGATTTTTTTATAACTCTGAGAGAATCCGGTAATTCAATTGATCTGAGTCTTTTACACTCGGAAAAAGCATAATCATCAATAGAAACTATTGTTTCAGGTAGTTTTATTGATCTTAAAAAACCGTATCCGTCAAATGCAAAACTCTTTATTGAAGTATATCCTTCGGGAATTCTTACATTTGGAATAAGTTTATACTTTAATGCATCAAACGGTCTGAAAGGTTTCTGTTTTATTTCTTTTGAAGAATCGTTTGATGATGTTTCAGCTGCAGACGATGCCTGTGCTGTTTTGTTTGTTTTGTTTGAACGAGGTGCTGTAGGTGTAACCATTGTCGGAATCTCTTTTATTTCCGGTGTGAAACTCCAGCCGAGCATATATGTAAAACAATCCAGAACAAATTCTGCCGCATATGCCGAAAGGAACATGTCATTTAACATATATTCCCTTGCTTTTATTATAGCAAGCTTCTGATCAGGCTCATTTAACATCTGCGAAATAACATCATTTGAGATTACATTTCTTATGAGTCTTCGTTCCTTTTCATACTCCGGCATATAGTCATTCAGCAGTCCGGTAAATCTTTTAGAATCCCTAAAAAGTTCTACGCCATGTTCTGATACAATACTTTTTAAAGCTTCTCTTACTTCAATTATATTCTCAAACTGGCCGTTCATCAATGCAACCGGCTTGCCACAACCTGGACAAGCACTTACATTTTCTCCTAGTTCAGTGTTACAGTACTTGCAGAGCATAAATTTACCTCCCGATGAAAAATAATAATAAATTAAAAATCTATCATCACTATATTATATATAATTATACCATGAATTCAAAGTTGTTGCAAGAGTATATTAGTGTATTTTGTATAACAAGAGTATTTTTTCAATAAGCGTCATTAATTTGCACAAAAATCGCATTATTTTTTCAACAATGTATCATACATATAAGGTTGACAATCTTGCATATGTTATTGTATAATGTAAAAAGACCCTGTATTGTTTACAGGGTGCATTATACTAAAAAGTTTGATCCGCCTGACAGGAATCGAACCTGCGCACATACGGTCGGAGCGTATTGCTCTATCCACTGAGCTACAGGCGGTTACACAGACATTGCTTTATAAGTATAACAAATATCAATGACTTTTTCAAGACTTTTTTTATATTTATTTTTTCAGGAGTATGATCATGACCGATTCTATATATATCACCGTATCACAAACCGGTACAACGGTAGCAAAGATAATAAAATTTTTTACAAGAAAGCCTTATAATCATTCATCTATCGCTGCCGATCTTTCATTATCCGATATGTACAGCTTCTGCCGTAAATACACACCATTTCCATTACCGGCAGGATTTAAACAGGAGATCGTCGGAGAAGGAACTTTAGGACTGTTTTCAAATATTCCATGTGAAATATACGAACTGCCCGTAAGTAAAGAACAGAAAGAAAAATTTTATAAGATCTTAAATCACTTTAAAATAAACAGTGACATATATTCGTACAACATAATGGGATTCTGGTCAATACCATTCAGACTGCATATAGAAAGAAAAAATAAATTTGTCTGTTCTCAGTTTGTAGCCTACATAATCAAAGAAGCCGGTGTAAATCTTACAAAGCCCGTATGTATGTATTCTCCCGAAGATCTAAGGCATCTTCCAAATGCAAGACTTATATATCGCGGAGAACTTAATGAATTTTATCGCAGATACTCTCTTACAGGTTCTACTCCACCAACTCAGATATCAACAAGATATAAAACAAAAGCCGGATAATCCGGCTTTTTTCATGCCAGTCCCTGAAGTGCTTTACCAATTGAATTTCCTATAAGTTCTCCGGCATAGCATACTTCATCAATAGAATTTCCGTGACTTCCTACTTCTATAAGCAGACTTCCTGTCGTAAGCCCCTGATTATAATTTCTGTAATCAAAAAGTATCGGCCTCGTTATACCGGGAGTATCCGCTTCAAACTGTTGCTGAAAAAGCGATGCCAGTCTGAAATTCTGAAGATAGTCAGGCATATCCATCGTGCCGTCATCACAACCCGATATTATCATTACCTGTGCACTGTTTTTACCATCAACATTTATGACCGGCGCTATCAGATCACCGTTTGATTCAATAGCGTCACGATGAATATCAAGAACAACTTTTATCTGCGGATTTTCAGAAAGTATCTTTTTTACAGTTTCAGCACTTCTTTCATACGACCCTTCATATGAGGGATAATCATGAATAGTTGTATCATGTATTACTGATATTCCGTACTTTTCTATCTGATTTTTCATAGTAGCACCTATAGCTACTACATTCATGCTTTCATCTGAGGACCTGTAAGAAAATGAAGAATCATAGTAATCTCTTTCAAAGGGTTCAAAACTTTCTGTAGTATGAGTATGCATTATCAGAACCTGAGGTTCACTGTTTAGTTTTATCTGAAATTCCGGTCTGAGTCTGCTCTGCGCAAGAAGAACATTTACAGGTTCGTCTGTGCAGTTACGTACTTGTCCGGCACCTTCAAGATCAAAATACTGATTTCCCGAATACCACCCATATGTTTCTCTTATTACATCACCTGAACGCACCTGGGTTATTTCAGGATAAGGAACAGGACCTTCGTCACGGCTTACAGTTATGTTATCTTCAACTTCTTCGTTCCAGCCAAAGCCATAGGACAACATTTCTGCACTGTACTTCTCTAATTCCTGTATATTTCTTTCCCCTACCTTGATTTCAGACAACATACTAGCGGCAGCCTCAAATCCTGTAAGACCTTTTATAACTCCTGATGCAACGGCAGGAGAAAGCAATATGCCTACTGTTATCATCCATACGGTATGAACTTTATTGTTTTTTCTTCGCCTTCTCAAATAAATCACTCCTGTCAAAATGCTCTGATATATATATATTCTTAAAACAAGAATATTATTCACAAAAAGAAAGGAAGATAAACTTGAAAAGAAAATTATTTGTAATATGTCTGCCGTTTGTTGTAGTATCACTTTTCCTTATTGTATGTGACATATATATAAAGTTTTCAGACTCACTCAGATTTCCGTGTATCCTCTATACTTTAACAGGTTATCTCTGCCCGTCATGCGGAGCTACACGCTGTATAAAGGCTCTTCTCAAAGGAAAAATCGTCAGATCGTTTATAAATAACCCATTGATATTTCTTCTTATAGTATTTATTATTCTTATATATATACAACTTTTTTTAAAAACTTTTTTTAAAACTGAAAAAAAAATAATTCCTGAAAGCAAATTTTTTTATATTGCTTTATCAGGAATTATTTTAATATACTGTATAGTAAGAAATTTTATTCCGTGTATACAGCCAATGTGTTTGTTGCAGTAGGTGATGCACTCGCTTCTCTATAGGACTCTACGAAAGCGTCCATAAACTCCTGTACATCTTCTTCTGACATATCAAAGTCTTCTTTGAGATTTTCAACAAATTCAGGAACTTCACCTGTTTCTTCATATTCTTCAATGTACTGTTCTGCATTTACTGTAAAATCCATGATTGAATCCATATAAGGCATAAACTTAGCAATTACAAGTACAGTTATCAGTACACTGATAATTGACGTAATAAGACCGGCTATTGCCAATCCCTTGCCGTTCTTTCTTCCCGCAAGAACAATTATAGCAAGAATAAGTCCTACTATTCCAAACAAAGCACCAATTCCGCAACAAAGGCATACGATAGAAAGTATACCAAACACTAACGCTGCTACCGCTACACCTTTTGAACCTCCGCCATTTTCATACATAAATTTTCTCTTTCCTTTCCGTCTAGAATTCACATTCCGGTATTTTTTCTATATCATACGGTGTCCGTTGATATACACAATAGTTAAGCCAGTTTGAAAACATAAGATTTGCATGACCTCTCCATCTGAAAAGAGGCTTTTTACTGCAATCATCATCAGGAAAATAATTGTAAGGCAATGCTATATCTATTCCCTTATCCTTATCTCTGAAGTATTCATTTGCGAGTGTATCGAGATCATACTCGCTGTGCCCCATTATAAAATACTGGCGTTTATTTTTATTTGATACTATATAGAGTCCTGCACTGTCCGATTCACTTGTGATCTTCAGTTGCGGGACTTTTTCAACATCTTCACGTCTTATCTCCGTATTTCTTGAATGAGGCGCAAGAAAACCGTCATCAAAGCCTTTGAGGAGTTGTGAATGAGGTCTTAAAAGATTGTGTTCAAATACTCCAAACATTTTCTCTTTAAGCATGTATTTCGGAACGCCGTAATGATAATAAAGACCTGCCATCGCACCCCAGCAGATGTGAAGCGTTGAATAAACATTTGTTTTTGTCCATTCCATTATAGAACAGAGTTCATTCCAGTAATCCACATCTTCATATTCAAGATGTTCAACCGGTGCACCTGTTATAATAAATCCATCATATTTATTTTCTTTAATTTCATTGAAGGTTCTGTAGAATGTATTAAGATGACTAAGTGATGTGTTTTTAGAAATATGTGACTCAACATGAACGAAGTCAATATCTACCTGCAACGGTGTGTTGCTGAGCAATCTTAAAAACTGCGTTTCGGTTTCTATTTTCTTTGGCATGAGATTTAAAATTGCAATTTTTAATGCTCTGATATCCTGATGCTCTGCTACATTGTCAGGCATCACAAATATATTTTCATCCAACAGAGTTTTATAAGCCGGCAGATCCTGTGATATTTTTATTGGCATTTCCAAAACCTCCATATATCCAAAGCAGGTGAATCGGAAAAAATCAACTCACCTGCTCTACCTTATTGATTTTCAGATACTATTAAACCGGATGTATCTGTTTTGATGCGTCACCGTGCTTGCCGTCAACGCCATATTTTTTATTTCTTCTATTTTCAAAGAATTTAACAGCAACCTGACCGAACTGAGCATAGCTGAGAACGTCTTCTTCCTGTTCGATCCATTCTGCACATTCTTCACGAAGTGTTTCAAGTTCTGGCTTGAGAAGATCTGCAGGACGACAATCGATAGGCTCTGCGTCACCTATTATCTTCTTTCTGAACTGAGGATCGATCGGAACAGGTGTTGTACCGTATTCGCCTCTTACTACACCCTTAAATTCCTTAGTAACAGTCTTGTATCTTTCACCTGTGATAACATTGAATACAGCCTGTGTACCAACGATCTGTGATGATGGTGTAACGAGTGGCGGATAACCTGCATCTTCACGTACTCTTGGAACTTCCTTGAGAACTTCTGTAAGCTGATCTTCCTTACCTGCCTGCTTAAGCTGTGAGAGGAGGTTTGAAAGCATACCACCAGGAACCTGATAAATAAGTGCGTTTGCATCTACTGCAAGCATCTTAGGATCAAGAAGTCCCTTATCAATATATTTCTGACGAAGAGTCATGAAGTAATCTCTTATTTCTGTAAGAAGAACAAGGTCAAGACCTGTATCGTATTCTGTACCCTGAAGTGCAGCAACCATAGACTCTGTAGGAGCATGTGATGTACCAAGAGCAAGAGGTGACATAGCTGTATCTACTACGTCTACACCTGCTTCTATACCCTTGAGGAGACACATTGAAGCAAGACCTGAAGTATAGTGAGTATGAAGCTGTATCGGAATATTTACAGCAGACTTGAGTGCTGAAACGAGCTCGCTTGTTGCATAAGGAGTAAGAAGCGCCGCCATATCCTTGATACAGATAGAATCTGCACCTGCTGACTCAATAGCCTTTGCGTAGTTTACATAGTATTCTGTTGTAAATACTTCACCGAGAGTATATGAGATCGCAACCTGTGTATGTGCGCCTTCTTTTTTAGCTGCCTTTATAGCTGTGTCAAGATTTCTGATGTCGTTAAGAGCATCAAAAATTCTGATAATGTCAATACCGTTTGCTACTGATTTCTGAACAAAGTATTCAAGAACGTCGTCAGCATAGTGACGGTATCCGAGCATATTCTGACCTCTGAAAAGCATCTGAAGCTTTGTGTCAGGCATATGTTTCTTTATTGTACGGAGTCTTTCCCACGGATCTTCATTTAAGAATCTGAGACAGGAGTCAAATGTTGCACCGCCCCAGCATTCAACTGAATGATAACCTACCTTGTTAAGCTTGTCAAGGATAGGAAGCATATCATCAATTGTCATACGTGTAGCGAGAAGTGACTGATGCGCATCACGAAGTACAGTTTCGGTAATTCCTATTTTCTTAGCCATTATACTTTAAACCGCCTTTCGTGAATTATTGGATCGTAGCGAGAGCGTCAGAAGCATTAACTGTGTCGCCCTTGTTAGCGAGAATGCTTGTAACCTTACCATCACAAGGTGCAACGATATCATTTTCCATTTTCATAGCTTCAAGTACGAGCAATACCTGTCCCTTTGAAACTGTATCGCCAACGCTTACCTTTATGTCAAGAATTGTTCCAGGCATAGGTGCTGAAACCTTTGTGCCTTCGCCTGCTGCTGCAGGTGCTGGTGCCGGAGCAGGTGCAGGAGCTGCTGCCGGTGCCGGTGCTGCTGCAACTACAGGAGCTGAACCGTCTGTGATTTCTTCAACTGCAACGTCATATGCCTTACCATTTACTGTGATATTGAATCTTTTCATTTTAAAAACTCCAATTCTCCGCAGAAACAAACTTAATATATCAGAAGAATTATTTTACTGCGGATAAATAATTCTGAAAAAAACATAAGTATATAATTAAAGCGGAAGATTGTTGTGTTTCTTAGGAAGATTTGATACTCTCTTACCTGAAAGAACATCAAGAACTTCAACAAGCTTTGCTTTTGTATCAGCACAAGCTATTATTTCGTCAACTGCATTTTTGTTTGCAGCCATTTCTGCTGTAGCACATGTATCTACATATTCACGTGCAAGCTCTGCTCTCTTAACAGCAACATCTGCAGCACCTGCAAGTTTGTCATGCCACATAAATTCTACTGCTGTGAGAGGATTGAGCGGTGATACTACAGCCTTTTCCCATGCAAATGTAAAGTCAGCATTTGCGCTCTTGCTTGCAAATGCAACAAAAGCAGGACCATATGCTTTTCCTGTGATAAGAGTGATCTTTGCTGTAGTTGCTTCAGAATATGAACCTGAAAGCATAGCCATATTTCTTATACAGCCTGCTGTTTCGGATTCGCCTTCAAAACCTTCTGTATCAACTATAGTGATAACAGGAATACCAAAAGCATCACATGTTCTTACGAAGCGTGCTATCTTTGCGCAGTCGTCCGATACAAGCTTGTCATTTGTCTTGTTTGTAGCTACTATACCTACTGTTGAACCACCTGTTGTTGCAAGTGCTGTGTATGAAGCTTTTCCGAATTCTGCTGAAAGTTCTGTTACTGAATCAGCATCTGTTATCATGCTGACAATGTCTTCGAGAGTATTTCCTGCTGTTACAGCATTGTCGCTGTATTCGTAAACCGGAACAGATGAAAGGTTGTTTTCAGGAATAAGTCTGAGCAGTTCAACTACCTTTTCCATCGCTGTTTTATCATCATCACATACGATAGAAGCTGTACCTGCCTTTGCAGCAGACTTTGCTGTTCCCATGCCGTTCTTTTCTGAATCAAACGGTGGTGTTACAAAAAGTTCGCCGTCATTTGTCATAACTACAAAATCAGATGAACAAGCAAGAATAGCCGCACTGCCTGCACATGTTCCGGCAATAACTGATATCTGAGGAACAACGCCTGAAATAGCTGCACAAGCACCTATCATATCACCGTAAGCTGTAAGTGAATCAACTGTACCATCGATGAAAGCACCGTTTGAATCATGAATACCAACTATAGGTCTGCCTGTTTTAGCAGCAAGTGAATACAACTTAGAGATTTTCTGAGCGTGTGGTAAACCTACCGCACCATTGTTCACTGTCTTATCCTGTGAATAAGCATAAACAAGTGAGCCATTAACATAACCGTATGCTGTTACTACACCTGAAAGGCTGTCTTTTTGCATAGATAATGAATTTATTTCTGTATAAACTCCATCATCAAACAAGTAAGAAAGTCTTTTACGTGCTGCACTGTCCATATTTTTTTCCATCTGCATATAAAATTTCCTTCCTGACATATTCAAAGGTTATTTGTTTAAAAATAACCTTTATAACTTTAATAAATCAAACATAGATTAATCATAACATATTTTTTGATTTTTTGCAATAGCTCTGAAAATTTATTAACTATTTTCTTTGCATTTTTTGCATCCATCAAGAAAATCGCTTATTGATCTTACTTCATACGGAACTTCAGGAGTACCATAACGGAATTTTTCAAAAAGATTTGTTCCATTATTAGTTGCATGACAAACGCCCTTGTCTATTCCCTTCAGACACGCCTTGAACAAAACTGTGCGGAGTATACCATCACACAAGGCTGTATCTTCTCCATATTCACAATGATATATACATACGCTGTCATTTTCATATGCATAGACAGCAAAGCCTGTAACTTCACCGTCTCTTCCGTATGACTCAACTGCTTCGTACTGTTTACCAGGTGAAAGATTTTCTAATATATTATTATATTTTGAGATATCATTTGTCTGATGTATTTCAAGCATTTTCTCACTCTCCCATTGCATTTCTGAGGGCACGGAGTTCTTCGGCAGTAAGATTTCTGTATGCTCCCGGTTTTAGCATTCCGAGTTTTATCGGACCGACACTGACTCTTCTGAGTCTTGCTACTTCAAGGCCGACACCTTCGCACATTTTTCTTATCTGACGATTTCTTCCCTCTTTTATAGTAATAAGCAGTACTACTCTGCCCTGTTCTTTTGAAAGTACATTTACAGTTGCCGGCTGAGTCTTGTATCCGTCTATCTCCATTCCTGAAGAAAGTGTGATAAGCTGGTCGTCATTTATATCCGGTCTTACTGTTACTCTGTATGTCTTTGAAATATGTTTGCTCGGATGCATAACGCTGTTGGCAAACTTTCCGTCATTTGTAAAAAGAAGAAGTCCTTCAGAATTTTTATCAAGTCTTCCTATAGGATATACTCTTTCTCCTACGCCTTCAAGGAGGTCCATTACACACTTTCTGTCGAGTTCGTCAGAAACAGTTGTAACATATCCTCTTGGCTTGTTAAGCATTAAATACACATGATTTTTTCTTCTGGGTCTGTTAAGACGTTCACCGCATACTGTAATTTCATCTTTTACAGTAGCCTTGTCACCGAGCTTTGCCGGATGACCGTTTACTTTTACTTTACCTTTCTGGATAAATTCTTCAGCCTTACGTCTTGAACAGTAACCACAGTCAGCAATTATTTTCTGTAATCTTATCTTTTCCATATTATATCAGTTCCGTTTCTCCGCAGATATTATAACAGGACAAAGATTATTCAGCTGCGGTTTAAATAATCATGTCTTTTCACAAACGATGTACACACCTTATAATTATATCATGGTAAATCATAATGTGTCAATTATTTTTTTGTGTCAAGTCAGGACAAACAAATGAAATTGTCTCTAATAGTTTTAGTAAAATACATTTACGTTTGTCCTGAGATAGAGGTTTTTTATAAAAAAATGAATTTGCGGTGTTTGGTAGGTGTTGTATAGATAGTGATGGTAACAGGGCAAAAAAACTCCTGCTACAAGGAGTAAGGGTGTAGCAGGAGAGAGAGTATTTAAAGTGTCTTTGTTTTTGTATGCAAGAAAAGTTTTATCCGAGTTTTACATCTTCGCCCATGATATACTGTTTGAGGTGAGCGAGGTCTGCAAGGTTGGTTGAACCGTCGGCATTGCAGTCGAAGTTGTTTACTTGTTCGTCATTCCACGTAGCATCGCCTATCAGGTAGAGACTGAGTGCGGTAAGGTCTGTGAGGTCTGTTACTGAGTCGCCGTTGTAGTCAGGAATTTTTGATATGCCAGATGGGGAAGATATATATTGGTAGAATCTAGAAACTTTTATTTCGTTTTCTTCTTTTTTCAAAAGATCTTTATTGGTAGCAAGTTCTAATTCTATAAGTTTTAAAACTTCTTGTTTTGGAACGTATCCTATCCAAAATTTATCTTCAGATACTTTAAAGCCAAAGAAAAGTGTTTCCACATTTTCAATTGTAGGTGTAACAGTTTGGGTTTCTTTATCTATTTCAAAGAAATCAATATTTTTAAAACTATCAAAACGTCCATCAATACAAATAAGGAGAACATCGTTTTCAGACATAGTTTCAAGTTCAGAATACAGCAGTGACAGTCTTTCAGTTCTATCTTTCTGTAATATTTCAAGTTTTTCTTCGTCTGACATCTGAACCGATATTGTTTGTTTTTGTGAATCATTTCCTTGCTTGTCAGTTGAAGTTTCAGCATAGCAATTTGGTATAATTGCCGAAGATAGTATTAGGTTTAAAAAAAGTGGAATAAGATTTTTCTTTTTTAACATGTTAATCAAATCCTTTCAAAAAAGTTAGTTAGCCTTGAGCAAAACTCATAAGCCACGTAAAATCGTTGTTTTTTAAACAAAAAAATTTTTTTATCACTATAGAAACAACCAGCTATTTATGTTATTTAAATCTTTAAAACGACTTGCTTAATCAGTTTCTGTTTTGCTATATATTTTGTTAAACATCAGTGTGATTTGCTATGATGTTAGCTTTGCTATGCCTTAATATCTATCAATTTCTGTTTGAACGCATTCAGGTTTTTCATTTTTCATAAATGCACTGATTTTTTACGGCGTTTTGCTCATCTCTATATTTGATAAATAAAATTTCGGAGTATGCTGTGGTGATTTGCGATGATTAATATATGTTTGCTTTTTGGGGGGGCTATAAGTATAACAATTGAGAAGGCTGAAATGTTTGAATAAAAAATAAGTTTGTAGAAAATTATAAATAGAGTAGTGGTGTTTTGTAAGTGTTGCATAAATAGTGGGGATAATACAAAGATCTCCTGCTACAAGGAGTAATGGTGTAGCAGGAGAGAGTATTTAAAAGTGTCTTTGTTTTTGTATGCAAGAAAAATTTTATCCGAGTTTTACATCTTCGCCCATGATATACTGTTTGAGGTGAGCAAGGTCTGCAAGGTTGGTTGAACCGTCGGCATTGCAGTCGAAGTTGTTTACTTGTTCGTCATTCCACGTAGCATCACCTATTAAGTAGAGGCTGAGTGCTGTGAGGTCTGTGAGGTCTGCTTTTCCGTTATTGTCGTAGTCGGCTGTGATTTCAGCTGATTTTACGCTTTCGGCAGTGTAGATATTGAATATACCTGATGAGCATTTTTCATCGATGGAGAGAAGGTCAGTTATAAATGATTCATACTTCAAACCACTCTCACTTAATTTTTTCATGCTGTCATAGATATTCTTATCTAATGTCTTTGATGAACTAAATTCAACAAATTCAGAAAGATATACAAAACCGGGTTTGTCAACTCCTCCGTAGAGTTCACGTTCTTCTTTTGATACTTCTTTTCTGAAATTCATCTCAGGAACAAGTTCGATTGCTTTGTTTGCATCTTCCGAAGATTCAAAGAGTATTCCTGACCATGCCCAGTGAGAGTCTCTTACTCTGTATATTTCCACTTTTTCATCAATAGAAGATACTTCGTCATAGCTTTTAAGTATGTCATATACTTTCTGCTGGTCTTCTCTTAAACGCACCTTTAAGGTATATCCTGTGACTGCATCGCCTTTAATAGCATAAGGAGCGATTTTCTCGTTGATCTCATCAAGTGGTAAAGTTTTTTCTTCTGCTACAGATATGTAGGTTTGATAGTACTTTTCATAAAAAACATATGATGAACCGTCTTCGTCAATAATAAGAGCATTAGCTTGTTCACCAAGATTGTAATAATTTACATATGCATCTTCACCAAATGATTCGGCAACATTTTCGATTGTGCCTTGTGCGTATTCTTCTCCGAGTACAGCAGAAACGTTTAAAGAAGTAACGCTTGATACAGTAAGAAGAAGTGCTGTTGACATGGATAAGAGTTTGCGTAATTTTTTCATAAAAATCCAACCTTTCTTTTAGTTTGATGGAGTGATATTTGGGTTATCATATACGAATTTTAAAATGTTAGGTGTGACTCTGACGCTTGTATTATATGTTAAATTGTCAGCGATATTAATACCAATTACTGTTTTATATTCTGTTGTGGTACCGTTAATTGTAACTCCTTCTTCGACATATAATGGACCACCGCTGTCTCCGCTAGCAATATCTGCATCATGGCGTATAAGCTCGGTTGTAGAATAAGAACCATAAATATAACCTAATGATTTAAAGCGTAGTCCCCATTCAACACCATTATATCCATCAGGATAATCACTTGGAAATCCTGATGCAACAACTTCTTCCTGTCTTAATATATAACGGTCTGTAGCTAATCCCATCTTAAACATTCCATAGTCACTTAAATCTTCTTCCACATATATTAAAGCATAGTCTGTGACTGCTGCAATGCTATAGGTATAGTCTTTGTTCAAATGTATATATTTTGGAGTCATAGTGTCAATAACAACGTTGTTACTGTTGACGATTGATATTGTTAAATCGTCTATAAATCCATTAAAATAAACGCAGTGTGCTGCAGTTGCAATCAGATGTTCACCAACAATAAAACCTGTTCCGCCTACTCCGTCTCCTTCGATTCTTACAACAGATTCATCATAATCTCTTACCATTTCATTTGGCGGAAATATAGTAGCAGGTGATAATGAATAAGTGTTAACAGATGAAGAAACGCTGAGGTTGTATTCATAGTCAGGTGTGTTATTATTAGTATAATCATGTCTGATATAAGTACGAAGTGAATCAGCATTTGCTGTAGTCGGTGATTCAAATCCCAAAATGGTGAAAGCTGTAATGCATAATACAGTAGCTACAACGACCGAAAACATATTTTTTATATATATCATCTTTTTCATAGTTTTTATCCCCCTTAACCGTTTAACAAATGCTGTTTTAAAAGTTCCAAATCCACCTGACTTACAATATTGTTATTATTGATGTCAAGTGAATACAGATATGTTGGAGCGATTATGCCGTTTAAACACTGCATCATATATGCCAAATCAGCAACATTAACAACACCATCTCCGTTTGGGTCTGGAATGTCTTCTACACCGTCGCACGTCATTGCGTTATTGGCAGACGACCCCATCAAAAGACAAGCAGTACAAACAGAAGTTAAAATAGTTAAAAAACGATATTTTTTCATAAATATCCTCCCTTCGATAAATAAGAAAACAATGGATTTGTGAATGATTTTGTGGACTTTTATTAAACAATCAAATTAACCACCCTCTCTTTTATGTTGTATTAAGAACTAACACAACTTAGTTTATGTAAACACTGTTTGAAGTGTTACTTATGGATTCTTCATCAGGGAAAAACAATCCCTTTTCCTTTGCGTAGTGGTCACATTTTACTCTATAGTAATAACCAGGTGTGACATCTACAGTATAGTTATAAAGCTCATGTTTAGTGTCATTAACAAGCATATCGTCTAATGTCACGTACTCGCTCCATGTAGAATTATTTGATGACTGTTGGATTATGATATTTTTCAATCCGATTTTTTTCATTTCAGCGTTTGAAATTGTTCTTGAAGTTATTGCTAACTCGTGGTTTACACACTGAACAGAAAGACTGTGTAATGTTATTAATCCTACTGTTTTAACAGAAGATGTTTCTGTTGAGTTTTCAGTGCTATATGCACTGATTGTAGTAATTGATGACTGATTTAAAATTAAGATAGATAGAACTAATGCTGAAATTTTACTTATTTTTTTCATGATAACACTTCCTTTTATTTAATACTTTGAATTATTTTATCACATTCAGAATAATCAACATGCTGTATAAAAATAACATAAATAATTTTATCTTTCTGATAATTAACAACATACTGACCATCTTCCTGACTTAAAATTGCCGTTGTTCCGTTTACCTTGATTTCACTAAGATTAAATTCATCAGAAGGAACAGTTACTGATCCCATCTCGTCTATATAATAATTATATCCAAAATATATAGAGCCTTTACCTTTTTTAAATGTAAAACCATTATAAAAAAGATTTGGATCAACATTTGAATTATCCACAAGCTTCAACTCAAACCCTTCCGGCAAATAAAACGGAACATCCGGAGTATACCCATATTTCTGACATTCGCCCTTTATCCCATACGGATCATCTTCCGAAGTCGGAAGTTCAATTGTTTCACTGAAATCAATTGAAAACCCACTCTCTTTAATATCAACCGCAAGCGATAGAAGACTTTCGTTTGTTGTAGCCTTTACAATTCCGTTAGTTGCAAACAGCGTCATAAAAGATGCTACAACTGTAACGAATCTTTTTGGTATACGCTTTCTGCACTTTTTAACTTTTTTAGAATTGTAACTCCTGATAATTTCATCTGCCTTCTCATTTACATCTATGTCATCAATATCACACCCTCCCTGAACTTCAAGCAGAAAATCAACAATTTCATCAATTTTTTCTACATCACCCTTTTTTACTAGTTTTTCTAATTCTTTCAGACTTTTCTCAACAGCAAGTTTTTCAAACTCATTGTCTGATAAAAATTTTTTTAATAATTCATTTTCATCCATTTATTCTCCACCTCCATATGTAACCCAAAAGCAATATACATTAAATTCCCCCTAAAGCCCTGTATTTTCACCCAACTTTTCAAACTACAAACTTACTTCATTATCTTTGATATAATCTGATATCTTCTTTTTGATTCTTGTCATTCGGATAAAAAAAGCATTTTCAGTTATATTGTACTTCTCAGCGATCTGTTCAGGAGTAAGCCTTACAAAAAAATAGTCGTGTACGATATTTTTTTCGATATTAGTAAGAAAATCGGAAAGCATAAGATATCTGAATACTGAATTCGGTTCACCGTCCCAATAATTATCTTTGTAAGGAAGTTCGTCTATGTCTTCAAGATAGTCAAACTTTGATTTTTGCTTCCTGTATTCTTTTATCTTATATATAGCTACCTTGTAAAGCCATGCCTTTATATCTCCACCTATAACAAGTTTGTCGGCATTTTTCATCATAAAGTGAAATATATCCTGTGTACAGTCATCTGCATCATAGTTGTTATTTTTGAGATTCAGATAACAAAATCTATATATATCATTATAGTATTGGGTTATAATGTTCCAGATCAAAAAATTTTTTCTGTCTGAGCTATCATTTGAATTATCATCATATTGCAATATACTTCCCCCCTTTTTAGTAGTAAATATCACAATCTGTTTTTCTTATAAAATCCCCCCTTAAAAAATCTTCTATATATATATGATTTTAGAAGCCCGTTTTCTTTCATGGAAAAAATATCTTTGTGAAGCACTACAAATCGCCTTACTCTTTTTAGTGCAATACACACTAATCAAATACAAAAAAACACATTTTTTAGAAATATTCACCTTTGCTATCTTTACTGTATATTGACGAAAATTTAAAGACTCCCCCTTTTTTAGTAGTAAATATCATAATCTGTTTTTCTTATAAAATCCCCCCTTAAAAAATCTTCTATATATATATGATTTTAAAAGCCCGTTTTCTTTCATGGAAAAAATATCTTTGTAAAGCACTACAAATTGCCTTACTCTTTTTAGTGCAATACACACTAATCAAATACAAAAAAACACATTTTTTAGAAATATTCACCTTTGCTATCTTTACTGTATATTGACGAAAATTTAAAGACTCCCCTTTTTAGTAGTAAATATCATAATCTGTTTTTCTTATAAAATTCCCCCTTAAAAAATCTTCTATATATATATGATTTTAAAAGCCCGTTTTCTTTCATGGAAAAAATATCTTTGTGAAGTGCTACAAATGACCTTGCTTTTTTTAGTGCAATACATACTATTCAGCACCTTTCTTTAAATGGAGAGCTGTCAGCCAAGCTGATTGAGAGGTAATTCCACTCATCCGCTAAAACAGTTACACTCCTCAAAATAATATAAATGTAAAAAATATATTTCACTAAAACCATTAGGAGAACAATTTCGTATGTTTGTCCCGGTATCAAGCTTTTATTGTTTCCAAACAAAAACAAAAACCGTGCAAATCAGGAAAAATTTCAAAGCTGATATATTTTTTCACTCTGAAAACTTATCCTGATATTGCACAGTTTTATTAACTTTCTGAATTTGTATCGGTTGGCGGTTCTGTCTGAACAGGCTGATTTGCCTGATTGTTTGAAACAGCTGTTTCCTGAGAACAGATAGTAACTATAAAACCGTCCATATTATTACCTGATATACTGTAAGCTTTGTCTGACGGAACCGGAACTATAGTGTTTTGTCCGTCAATCGGAACATAGTATATTTCATAATCATATCCGTACAGTTTATATTTGAGATGATCGTAACCATATACGTACTGTTTTAGATGATTTATATATTCTTCAAGCGTAAATCCGTTTTCATGCATTATATACGAATGCGGTACGCCGACATATCTCAGATGAGCAGGCTGATATGAAACACCTGTCGAATTTTCCTTTCCCTCAGGATACCTTATGATAAATCCATATTTATAGCAATTCTGGGTTATCCATGCATAATCACCTGTTCCGTCAAATGCGGATATCTTACCCGCATCACTGACAAGTTTAAGATCTATCGCATACCCTGTATGGTGTTCACTGTTTCCTGCCATGATCGAATTTTCTGAAGTAATAACATCACCTGACGGTGCAATATATGCTTCGTTCTGTGCAGCATATGATGTGTAGGCTGTTACTATAGTCACATCATTATGACCGTAAAGAGAATAAAAATCATTCATCATGGAATTAAGCGGAGAAATTATTGACTTGTGTGCTGTATGGGTAAGGTATGATAACTTGTAACTGTCCCCCTCTTTATTTTCAAAAATATTCACAAGCAAAGTTTCTATATCCGGAAATCTGCAAGGATATTCTGCATTTATAACAGCAAGTTCTCCAAGATATATTTCGGATTTTGATTTTTCAATACTGTAATATTTTTCTTCATCTATCCCTGCTTTTACGTAATCATTTTCTGTAACCGGAATATTTGTTTGTGTATTCTCTTTTTCCGGTTCAGATGTTGCAGTCATACCTACAACACTTATTTTCAGAGTTTTATTCGGATCTTTTAAAGCAGCACTTCTTTTGAAAAAATCTATACCAAATATAAGAACAATAACAAGCAGAGTCACTAATATAATGCGACTGTAACTTATCCGTCTTTTCTGCAATCTTTACCACCTCGACAAGTATATATATACTTATAATTTTATCGCATTTGATCCAAATTGTCAACCACACAAAAATCCGGACTGCATAAACAATCCGGATAAAATATTATTAAACATTAATTATTTCTCAAATGGTGGCATTCCGGCTGGTGGAGTCGCTCCGAACGGTGGCATTCCGGCTGGCGGAGTCATTCCATATGGAGGCATTCCGGTTGGTGGTGCTCCGAGTGGCTTTGCAAAATCACCATTCTGAAGTGTTTTGAATAATGTTTCCGCCACCTGTTTCCACTCTGCTATCTCCTGCGCATTGCCGGTGACAGCTTTCTTTGCCCATGCACTGCAATGTGCACAGCTTCCTTCTACCTTGCTTCCTTCTTCAAGAATAGAACCCTGACAAAGCTTATCTTTACAACTGCTTCCTTTTACAAAGTCATCTATGAAACCATCAAGTTTTCTGTTATCAATAATTATATCAGGAAAACACATAACACGTCCCCAGAGACCCATTACCGGCATATTCATATATTCCATATTTTTTATTTTCATTGATTTTCTTGCTTCTATATCAGCCATCTTTGATTTTTCGTGCCAGTTAAGAATATCGAGCAGATTTCCGTCAAATCTCTCATCAAGATACGCTTCCATAGTTCTGGATATAAACTCTGTTGATCTTGTTCTGTCTACAAGTTTGAGTGAAAAATTCCTGTTTCCTGTCTTTTCACAAAGTTCTTCATAATAATGAACGTCTTCAGGTCTTATCCATTCACTTGTAAGGAAATATGTAGGCTGTGTTATCTTCTTGTAAGCACAGTTTGTCATAGAATAGTCGAGTACAAATCCGCTTGCATCATTATGTGAAGAAAAAGCACCGTGAGCAAGTCTGAAAGTACATTCTTTAAGACACAGGTTATTTGCAATGAGTCTTAAAGCTACATTTGAATCCTTATACATTCTCAGTGTCTTTTCAAGAAGTTTAAAATCTCTGTTAAAAGAGTGATCAAGTGTTACTTCATCAACACCCCAGTTTATCCACATCTGAACCTGCTGTAATGTAACAGGATATGCAAAAAGTCCAAGTGTTACCCATACATCACAAAAAGTATCTTTAAGGTACTTAACAAGAAGAGGAGAATTTACAGTAAACTGTCTTACTCCAATATCATATATATCATGAATGATCTTTCTTAGCACCGGTGCCTGCTTAGGATCTGTTTCCATCTGACCCATACACAAAGGATTGATCAGATAATTGAAAGTAATGCCATTATCATGACATTTCTTTACGTATTCTTCTAACTGATCCATAGTAAAATCCGGAATCATCGAAGAAGCTCTTCCACCCGGAAGTCCGTCATTCTTTAACTTTCCGTAAAAAGTTTTTATACGATGCTCTTTATCTTTTTCCTTTACAACCTTAAAAAGAGCATCATCAAAATTTGTTCCAACATCAAATGTTATAATTTTACTCATATTTCTAAACCCTCATATCCTTTTTTTAAAATCCTTTAAATTTGCTAAAAAATCATATAAATCTAACTCTTCATTGATTTAACAATGTTTTTTCCTATAATCACCACTCCTATACATATATAAATGTTATAATAACATATTTATCGTTGATTGTCAACTAAAAAAATCCGGAACACACATAAATGTCCCGGATCTTTTATCTGATACGTATCTGTCAGACAGATACATTTGTTTTCATTTTTAATTCAGCTCTCTTAAACATATGAACAGCAGGATTTCCTGAAAATTCACCTGATTCAAGTAACAGCGACAGATTTGTAGCACATTTAAGCCAGTCATCAACCTCTGCCTGATTGTATGAAACTGCCTTCTTAGCCCACGCATTACAGTAACCGCAATTTTCTGCACAGCCTGAACCGCACTTTAATGCAACAGTATCGCATATTTTATCAGTGCAATTGCTTCCATTTACAAAATGCTCTATAAATCCATCAAGTTTTTTGTTATCGATCATGATCTCAGGATTGCACATTACCCTTCCATACAGTCTCATGATATCAGGATTCATGTTCATAGCACCCTTAAAAGGCATACGTCCTTTCAGATCGGTCATTTTCTTCCTCTCATTCCAGTTAAGTATGTCAATAAGATTTCCGTCATATGACCTGTTAAGATATGCTGTCATAACTCTCTTTATAAATTCAACCGACTTTGTTCTGTCAACTAATTTTATTGAGAAATTATAGTTTCCTGTCTTCTCGCACAATTCTTCGTAATAATGAATATCTTCCGGTCTTATCCAGTCAGAACTGATAAACAATGCCGGATTTTCGATCTTATTTCGAGTACAGTTTACCAGACAATAATCCATAACCAGACCCTTATCCGAACTATGTGATACAAAATTACCGTGTGACAGTCTGAGCATACAATCTTTAACGCAAAGATTATTTGCTATAAGTCTGAAAGAAACGCCTGAATCTTTGTACATTGTCAGCAATTTTTCAAGAAGAAGAAAATCCCTGTTAAAAGACAGATCCAGTGTTATTTCATCCACACCCCAATTTACCCACAAATTCACTTGCTGAAGTGTTGTAGGATATGCATAAAGCCCCAGAGTAACCCATACATCTTTAAAAGTACTTTTTAAATATCTGACAAGAAGAGGTGAATTTACAGTAAACTGTCTTACACCCATATCATAAATATTATGTATGACATTTCTTAATTCAGATGCCGTTTCCGGATCAGTTTCACGCTGACCCATACACAAAGGATTTATCAGATAATTAAATTCTACACCGGCTTCTTTACACTTAGCAACATATCCGCCAAGGTTTTCAAGTAAAAAGCCCGATTCCATCATAAAATTTCTTCCGCCTGAAAGGCCATCGTCCTTTGCCTTACCATAAAGAGTCTTTATTCTTTTCTCTTTATCATTTTCTTTGATAAACTCCAGAATGCCGTCATCAAAATTTGTACCCACGTCAAATGTAATAAATTTTTCTCTCATATTTCCCAACCTCGCATTTTCATAATTTTGTATAAAATAATATGCGATAGTAAATCCTTAAATCATAATTTTTTTAACACATATATCAACCTAAAAATCAAAAATGATCAAAGATCTACTATGCATTTGTTCACATTACCCCTGATACTATACTGTAAAACAAATACGTTTTTTTGCTTCACACAAACACTCCTAAAAATATTATTCAGCACCTTTGAAAAAAATCAAGGTGCTGAAATATAACAAATGATAAACTTAATAATTAAAGTTCTTCTTCAAGATCTTCAAGATCTTCGAGTTCAAGAACATCTTCAATATCTTCAGATATGATATCATCAATATCAAATTCAAGTTCTTCGTTGCAACTCGGACATGCTATGGAACCTTCTTCAAGCATTCCGACATCAAGAAGGATTGAATCACCGCATGTAGGACAAACTACCTCATAAAGTTCATCATCATCGAAGTCAAAATCTTCGTCCTCAGAAAAATCGAAGTCATCATCTTCGTCGTCTTCGTCATCTTCATCTATGTCGTAGAAATCATCTTCAACACAGCCGAGATCTTCATCGAGTATCTCACAAAGTTCTGTAAGTTCATCAACCTGTCCCTGAAGATCCTCAATATATGCAACCATGTCCTGCATAACAGTTATCATGTTTACAAGAACCTTGCCTTCTTTTGATGATGTATCAATATCAACGCCATCAATATAACCTTTAAGATATGACATTTTTTCTGTCAGCTTCATAATAAAATCCTCCCTTTTAGAAAAATTTAAAAATTACACAAGAAGTGCATTAAGCACGTTCCATGTATTCACCTGTTCTTGTGTCGATTCTTACCTTATCACCCTGGTTGATAAAGAGCGGAACCTTTATTTCTGCACCTGTTTCAAGAACAGCAGGCTTTGTAGCGTTTGTAGCTGTATCGCCCTTGAAACCAGGATCAGTTTCTGTTACTTCAAGTTCTACGAAGAATGGTGGTTCAACACCGAAAACATTACCCTTGTATGAAAGAACCTTTACTTCCATATTTTCTGTTACAAATGCAAAGCTGTCGCCGAGCTTGCTCTTGTCGATCGGTATCTGTTCGTATGTTTCCATATCCATAAAGTAGTAGAGATTGTCCTCAGCATAAAGATACTGCATATCTTTTCTTTCTACAAATGCTGTAGGATACTTGTCAGTAGGGTTGAATGATCTTTCAACAACAGCGCCTGTAATAACGTTCTTGAACTTTGTTCTTACAAAAGCTGCACCCTTACCCGGCTTAACGTGCTGGAATTCGATAACCTGTACTACGTTACCGTCCATCTCAAATGTTACACCGTTTCTGAAATCACCAGCTGAAATCATAAAATAAATACCTCCAAAAATATAATAACAAATAATGATAATTTTTTTTCATTCCATTACTTTTTCTATTTTACTATAAAATCGTATTTTTTGCAATACCTAAATTAAATATTTTTACAATACAATAAATTCTTTTGGGCTACCTGTAAAATTCATATACGAATCATCAGTTATAACAACCTTATCTTCGATCCTTATTCCAAATTTGCCTGGTATATATATACCCGGTTCTATGGTTATAACCATACCTTTTTCAATAACGGTATCATTATTTCTCTGTGACACGGCAGGTTTTTCATGTATTTCCATACCTACACCATGTCCGAGTGAATGTCCGAATGCACCCTTGTATGCTGTTGAATCGATATACTCTCTGGCAACAAAGTCGAGTTGTTTGCACGTCATACCCGGTTTTATTGCCTCAAGTGCCCTAAGCTGTGCCGAAAGCACAATATTATAGGCTTCCTTTTCCTCTTCTGAAGGCGTTCCGAAATAAACCGTTCTGGTCATATCGCTGTGCAGTCCGTCAACAACCGCACCGAAATCCATAAGTATAAAACAGTTTCCGCTCACCTTGTCATATCCCGGAACTCCATGAGGAAGTGATGTATTTTTTCCGCAAAGAGCAATTGTTTCAAACGAAATATCCTCTGCACCAAGAAACTTCATTCTGTTATCTATCATAAGTGCAATATCACGCTCAGTCATTCCCTCTGATATATTCTGAATAACATATTCAAAAGTTTCATCGGCTATTTTCTGTGCCGCACTTATCTTTTCTATTTCATACGCATTTTTTAATATACGCATATTATTTATTCCGTTGCTAAGAGTATTGGAAAAGTCAACATTTATCCTGGGAAAAGACTCTCTGAAACTGCCAAGCTGACTTACTGTCATTGTTGAGGCTTCTATCATCGCAGTCTTGATGCAGTGTTTCTTCATTAATTCATTTATCTGTACAGTTTTTTCCTTTTCAAGTATCACCTCACAGTCTTTTACTATTTCACAAGCTTTTTCAAAATATCTGAAGTCAACAATAAAATATGCTTTTTCCTTAAAACATATCAGTGTACCGCTGCTTGTCTTAAAACCCGTAAAATATCTTCGGTTCACCTGTGAGGTAACAACTGCGCAGGTATTTGCGTCAGGAATAAATTCCATAAGTTTTTCTATATTTGTTTTCAAGTTTTTATTCCTCCGAAAGAAGTCTTATAAGTCCGTCCATACCGAGAATATAGCTGTATCTTCCGAATCCCGCGATCGACGCACGGCATACAGGTCCTATAACAGAAGTTTTTCTGAACTCGTCTCTTGCGTTTATATTGCTTATGTGTACCTCTATACAAGGGATCTTTATTGCGGAGATAGCATCTCTTATAGCATAACTGTAATGTGTATATGCACCTGCATTTATCACAACACCGTCAAACTTTGTACGTGCATCATGGAGTTTATCTATTATCATTCCTTCATGATTTGACTGATATATCTCGCACTCAACACCTGATTTTTCAGCGTGTTTCATTATATCAGAGTTAAGCTTTTCAAATGTTTCGTCTCCGTAAACACCGGGTTCTCTTTCTCCGAGAAGATTAAGATTAGGTCCGTGGATAACAAGTATTTTCATATCATTTCTCTCCTGATCTGTCAGTATATAATTTTTTTGGCAAAAACGGTTTTTCTATTTTTCTTTTGAACTTTAAAAAGCCTTTCTTCTCATGTTCAATAGGAAAAACAAATATACATTTTACACGTTTGAGATTTGCCCCTAAAACATCGGTGTATATCTGGTCACCGACTACGGCAAGCTGTGAAAACGGCAGTCCCATACGCTGTGCCGCACGATCAAATCCGCTCGACAAAGGCTTTTTTCCTTCACACACAAAATCAAGTCCGAGCATATCCGCAAAAGGTTTGACACGTTCATGGTGATTGTTTGAAACTATGACCATCATGATATTTTCTGACTTCATAAGTGCTATCCAGTCAAGCACACCGTCAGCAGGACGTGGATTGTCATGCGTAGTAAGTGTATTATCCAGATCGAGCAAAAGCCCTTTTATACCATTTTTCATAAGAAGTTCAGGCGTTATATCAAGCACTGACCTTAATGCTATATCTATTTTAAACAAAACAAGATACCACCTTTTTTATTTTCTTCTATGACTTACTATAAGATTATACCACTTATTTATTTTTAACGCAAATGTATTGCTTAAAAAAATATCATATGATATAATATTAACATAGGCAGAAAGCTTGATACAGCATTTTGTGATTTTTAAACAAGGAAGTAAAAAATATGGACAATCGTGTGGCTATAATAGGTATAATAATCGAAAATACAGAATCAGTACAGAAACTCAACGAGATCCTGCATCTTTACAACGACCACATAATAGGCCGTATGGGACTGCCGTACAAGGAAAAGAAAATTTGCATCATAAGCATAGCGGTTGACGCTCCTGAAGATGTGATAAGTGCTCTTTCCGGAAAAATCGGCAGACTTCCGGGTGTTTCGTCAAAGACCCTGTACTCAAAGCTAAACTGACACTATAGACTCTGACTTAACGGTAAAGATATAATTTCTGACCCGAAAACGAAAGGAATGTTTAATTTTATGTATAATCCAAAATCACTCAAAGCAGAAGAATTTATTTCGCACGAAGAGGTGCTTGATACTCTCGAATATGCAGAAAAAAATAAAAATAACGCTGAACTTATCAATAAGATAATCGAAAAAGCAAAACAGAGAAAAGGCCTTTCCCATCGTGAAGCTTCCGTACTTCTCGTCTGTGAACTCGAAGATAAGAACAAAGAAATTCTTCAGCTTGCCGAGCAGATAAAAAAAGATTTTTACGGAAACAGAATCGTTATGTTCGCTCCGCTCTATCTTTCAAACTACTGTGTAAACGGCTGTGTATACTGTCCTTATCATCTCAAGAACAAGCATATCACACGTAAAAAGCTTTCACAGGAAGAAATAAAGCGTGAAGTTATCGCACTTCAGGATATGGGTCACAAAAGACTCGCTATAGAAGCAGGCGAAGATCCTGTAATGAATCCGATAGAATATATACTTGAATCAATAGAAACAATATATAGTATAAAACACAAAAACGGTGCTATCAGACGTGTAAACGTAAATATCGCGGCTACTACAGTGGAAAACTACAGAAAGCTCAGAGATGCAGGAATAGGAACATATATTCTCTTCCAGGAAACTTATCACAAAGAAAGTTATGAACAGCTCCATCCAACAGGTCCGAAACATGACTATGCATACCACACTGAAGCCATGGACAGAGCAATGGAAGGCGGAATCGATGACGTAGGTCTCGGCGTTCTTTTCGGTCTCGAACTCTACAAGTACGAATTTGCCGCACTTCTTATGCATGCTGAACACCTCGAAGCAGTTCACGGTGTAGGCCCTCATACTATAAGTGTACCAAGAATAAAGAAAGCTGACGATATAGACCCTGATTTATTTGACAACGGTATAAATGATGATATATTTGAAAAAATAGTTGCCTGTATCAGAATTTCCGTTCCTTATACAGGTATGATAATCTCCACAAGAGAAACAGCATCATGTCGTGAAAGAATACTCCGTGTGGGAATATCACAGATAAGTGGCGGTTCAAGAACAAGTGTCGGCGGTTACTGCGAACCTGAACCTGAAGATGAAAACTCAACTCAGTTTGATGTAAGTGACAAACGTACACTTGACGAAGTAGTAAACTGGCTCATGAAACTCGGATATATACCAAGTTTCTGTACTGCCTGCTACCGTGAAGGAAGAACAGGCGACAGATTTATGGCCCTTTGCAAAAATATGCAGATCCAGAACTGCTGTCACCCGAATGCACTTATGACACTTAACGAATATCTTGAAGACTATGCCGCAGCTGAAACCAAGGAAATCGGCAAAAAACTCATCATGTCCGAAGTTCCGAATATCCCTAACGAAAAAGTAAGAGGCATAGCACTTGACTATCTTAAAAATATCGAAAACGGTAAACGTGACTTCAGATTTTAATGGAGGTATCCGAAAAAATGAGTCTTAATAATACACCATCTTCCGAAAGAACACATATCGCTTTCTTCGGAAAAAGAAATGCCGGAAAATCAAGTACAGTAAATGCTGTTACAAATCAATCTCTTTCAATAGTTTCCGATACCAAAGGAACTACTACCGACCCTGTCTTCAAGGCAATGGAACTTCTTCCGGCAGGTCCTGTAATGATAATAGATACACCCGGTTTTGACGATGAAGGTAAACTTGGAAATCTCAGAATAGAAAAAACTATGCAGATACTCGCAAAAACTGATATTGCGGTACTGATAATAGATGCTTCTATCGGTATTTCGGAAGAAGACAAAAGACTTACAGATATTTTCAAAGAAAAAAATATAGACTATATCATTGCTTTTAACAAATCAGATCTTCTTGAAACTATCCCGACTGCAAATGAAAATGAAATTTTTATAAGCTCGGCTAAAAAGACCAATATAGATAAACTTAAAGAAATGATAGCTTCACTTTGCAGTAAAAACTCCCATAACAAAACTATCATCAGCCACATTCTGAAAGAAGATGACGTTGTAATACTTGTAACACCTATAGATGAATCAGCTCCAAAAGGAAGACTTATACTGCCACAACAGCAGACGATCAGAGATATTATCGACAAGCATGCTGTTTCTGTTGTCGTACAGCCTTCTCAGCTTAAAACAACTCTTTCGTTATTAAAACAAAAACCAAAACTTGTTATAACTGACAGTCAGGTATTTGCCGAAGTTGCAAAGGATACACCTGATGACATAAAACTTACGTCATTCTCTATTCTTTTTGCAAACTATAAGGGAGTACTTGAACAGTCAGTCAGAGGTGTAAAAGCTCTCGATTCCCTGCGTGACGGTGACAGGATACTGATTTCAGAAGGATGTACGCATCATCGTCAGTGCGGAGATATAGGTACTGTAAAGCTCCCGAAACTTATAGAAAAGTATACAGGCGTAAAACCCACATACGATTTTTCTTCAGGAACTGATTATCCGGGAAACCGATACAAGATGATCATTCACTGCGGTGGCTGTATGCTCAGTGACCGTGAAATGAAAAACCGCCTTTCCATCGCAAGCACAGCAGATATCCCATTTACAAACTACGGAATAGCAATATCATATATGAACGGTATACTCAAAAGGACTATAGAAATTTTCCCTGATCTTTATTCTCTGCTTGATAAATAAACCAACTTTTTTACCTGTATATATGAAAATTTTCTGAAAAAGCGATGAAAAACGACATATCAACTTGACATTCACGACTGATATGTTATAATAAGGTAGGATAAAAATGTATCTGACCACCTGATTCAATCAGAAAAATCCCAAAAAATCAGTATTCATTTATCAGGAAAGGATAATGACAATATGGATAAGAAGAAATCAAGATTAATTACTATAGCACTTGCGTGCTTACTTTCAGTATCATTTGCTTCATGCGGCAGTGATAAAGATGATAAAAAAGGTACAACAGTTGTTACTTCCACTACAGAGGCTTCAAAGACAGCTGAAAAAAATGATGACAGCAAATCTGATGATAAAGATGATAAGGATACCGAGGTAACTACAGTAACACTTCCGGAAAAAGATGATGACGGAAGTAAAATAACAGTTATCGCTGTTACTGACGAAAACAACAAAGCAGTTACTGATGACAAGGGTGCAGAAGTAACAAAAGTCGCTATTGTTGATGACAAGGGCGAAGTTGTTACAGATGCCAAGGGTAGTGAAGTTGCCCCGAATATAGCTGTTACCGAGGCAACAACTACAACCAAGAGTGATCGTATAGTTACAACAGCTGTAACTTCTGCGCCGGATAACAGCGGAAATGCAGAGACTACTAAAAACCCTAATGCTGCGCCTGTACTCCCAGACGGTCCTGTATTGACTATACCTGATAATATAGAAGCCGCTCCGGGTGAAGAATTCACATTCAAAATTTCAGTTACAGGAAATGCCGGTTATTCATCACTTATAGCATGGCTTGATGTAAATGAAAAATATTTTGAATATGTATCATTTGAGGGTGGCGACCCTGACTCAAGCAATCATAAACGTTCTGTTGAGCGTATGAACACTTCACTTACAGAGTACAAAAAACCGGGTACAACAGACCTCAATACACTTGTACTCATGTACTTTGATCCTCAGGCTAAGAATCTCACCGGAGATACCACATTCGCTACTGTTACTCTCAAGGCAAAAGATGATGTAAAACCGGGTGAATACGAGCTTTGCTTTGATGTTGAAGCCGATGGAAACGCTATGTCCAACAGAGTTGTAAATCTCGATCCTGTTGTACTCACGCCAACTTATGTAAACGGAACTGTTACAATAAAATAACAGCCTTTTATCAGATATTTTTTAAGGAGGCACCTCGGACGGTGCCTCTTTTTTAGTGTTATGGAGGTATTTTTTATGAAATCAAATAATAAATTTATTGTTCTCATGATGTCATGTATATTTGCACTCAGTGTAACATCATGTGACGGAGAAGCAAGTTCATCTATTATTGAAGTAAACAAGGGTAATGATTCTTCTTCTGTTGCCACAACCGTAGAAAACAGCAGTAATGATAATTCAGATTCTTCCGATACTGTTAATAACGATACTGCAGAAGTAACTCAGCCTGCTTTTGCCGACGAGGACGGAAACTATGTAACAGAAGTACTAGTAACTTCTGACGGCAAAATAGTAACAGACGAACAGGGTGCTGCACAGACTGAATATGTTATCATTGATGACCAGAACAACATCGTAACCGACGCATCCGGAGAAGCTGTAAAACCTTCTGCTCCTGTTATTCCTTCTCTTAATATCACAGGAACTACAACAAAAGATACGGCTCTCTGGATAGGCGGAATAGTAACTGATGAAGCCGGAAAACAATCTATAAAAGGCTTTAATGATAACGGTCAGTTTATGGAGATCACTTTCAAAGTAAAAGAAAACTGTCAGGAAGGCAACTATAAAGTAGCTTTCAATCCATCAACCTGCTCTTTCTCAGATAACAATTCCAAGAATCTCGTTCCTGTATACCGTGCCGGAACTATTACTGTCGGAAATGCACAGGCGCCTCAGGCACAGTCATCATCATCAAGTACCGAAATATCTCTTTCAAACGCAAGTGCTCAGCCGGGAGAAACTGTAACCCTCTATACAAGTATAAATAACAATACTCTCGGTATTCTTGGTTTTGTATTATCATTTTCATACAACTCAGACGCACTTGAACTTGTAAGTATCCAAAAAACAGGTTTAATAGCTGACTTTGGCGACTTTGCAACCAGCTTATAATTTTTTTACAGGATAAGAATAAATATGAAAAAAACAAATCGCAAAATCCATACAGCAATAATCACATCAGTAGCATTATTTTCTCTTTTTGCATGCAATGACAATGATAAAAATAAAAACAGAACTGTTTTTGAAAATAAAACTACAACATCTGTATCACAGTCAGTATCAACATCAGCAGTCACTTCACAGTCTGATGCAAAAAATACTACAGAAAATAATACAACTCTTACAAGCTTATCCCAGACTTCTGTCACAACATCACCCTCTGAAACTGCTTCTTCAGAAAGTAAAACCACTGAAGTAATCGGTAAATCAAGTGATGTTTCAACTGCTAAAACTACTTCTATGATAACAGAAATCAGTACAGAAATAATCACTGATACAACAAATATAACAACAGTGACTACTCCCCCTGTTACTACTATATGTGATAATGCTCTTCCGGAAGACAGGCAATATGCTACTGTAAAAAATAGCAGTAATGATAATACAGAGTCTTCTGATACTCTTAATGATGATACTGCAGAAGTAACTCAGCCTGCTTTTGCCGATGAGGACGAAAACTATGCAACAGAAGTAACAGTAACTTCTGACGATAAAACAGTAACAAGCGAACAGGGCTCTGCACAGACTGAATATGTTATAATTGATGACCGTAACCACGTCGTAACCGACACAGTCGAAGAATCTGTAAAACTTTCAGCTCCTATCATACCTTCTTTAAATGTTACAGAAATTAAAACAAAAGATTCTGCTCTCTGGATAGGCGGAATAGTAACTGATGAATCCGGAAAACAATCTATAAAAGGCTTTAATGATAACGGTCAGTTTATGGAGATCACTTTCAAAGTAAAAGAAAACTGTCAGGAAGGCAACTATAAAGTAGCTTTCGATCTTTCAACCTGCTCTTTCTCAGATAATGATCTACAGAATCTGCTTCCTGTGTACCATGACGGAACTATTACTGTCGGAAATGCACAGGCACCTCAGGCACAGTCATCATCATCAAGTACCGAAGTATATCTTTCAAACGCAAATGCTCAGCCGGGAGAAACTGTAACCCTCTATACAAGTATCAATAACAATACTCTCGGTATTCTTGGTTTTGTACTATCATTTTCATACAACTCAGACGCACTTGAACTTGTAAGTATCCAAGAAACAGGTTTAATAGCTGACTTTGGTGACTTTGAAACCAGCTTATAATTTTTTTACAGGATAAGAATAAATATGAAAAAAACAAATCGCAAACTCCTTACATCAATAATCACAGCAACAGCATTATTTTCTCTTTTTTCATGCAATAACAGTGATAAAAATAAAAATAGCACTGTTTCTGAAAATAAAGTTTCTGAAAATACAACATCATCTGCTTCACAGTCAGAATCAACATCAGCCGTTACTTCACAGTCTGATGTGAAAAATACTACAGAAAATAATACTGCTATTACAAGTCTATCTCAAACTTCTGTAATGACAACATCACCTTCGGATACTGCAGTTTCAGAAAGTAAAGCCACCGAAGTAACCGATAAAACAAGTGATGTTTCAACATCTAAGACTACTACTTCTGCAATAACAGAAAGCAGTACAGAAAAAATCACAGATACAACGATTATAACAACAACTACTCCCCCTGTGACTACTGTTACTGAAGAAACAACAACCGAAAAAATCACTCCGAATAATGTGATCTTTACATGGATATGTGCCAACAAAGATAATACTCTACCCGGAGACGGACAATTTGCTGCTGTAACTTTCCGCATAAAAGAAAACGCCGCTCCGGGCGAATATTATGTATCAATGTCTTCAAAAAAAGGTAACAATAACGGTGCATTTGCAAAATATGACGGTGTAAAAAAATATACCGACTTTGACGGCGGAATAATAAGCGTATCCACAGGTTATACAGCCGCTGATTATGATTATCAGGGAAATGAGATATTTGTAAATCTCACAAATACACACGGAGATCCCGGAGATACTGTCACAGTATTTGTTGATGTCTTCAACAATTTCCCGGGAGTTATAGGAGCCGCTTCCCTCAAACTTGAATTTGACAACAGCGCCCTTGAAATAATTTCTGTTGAACCCGGCACTATGTTTGACTATATTGAAAAAGGCACATTTGCTTCAAGTTTAGACTATAGTGAGTCTGATATCGGATAAATTATGCATATAGAAAGTTCTTAACTTTATTGTGCATATTTTATATATATTCACGATTACAGAAGATTTTTTTATTTTGTAAATATGATAAATCTGCGTTTTCACGTCGTTTGGTGATTTTAACGATATTCGGGGTAAAGAAAAAAATAAATTTTTAACACATTTTTTTTAAAACCCCCTTGAAATTATTCACGATTTAGTATAGAATATATACATAGACTTTTTTCTAACAATTATTTATGGAGGTATTTTAACTATGTCAGTTAAAGTTGCAATCAATGGTTTTGGACGTATCGGACGTCTTGCATTCAGACAGATGTTCGGTGCAGAAGGATATGAGGTAGTAGCTATCAACGATCTTACAGATCCTAAGATGCTCGCTAATCTTCTCAAATATGATACAGCACAGGGTGGTTACTGTGGTACAATCGGTGAAGGTCTTCACACAGTAGAAGCTGGTGAAAACTCAATCACAGTTGACGGCAAGAAGATCACAATCTACGCTAAGGCTAACGCTGCTGAACTCCCATGGGGCGAACTCGGTGTTGACGTTGTTCTTGAATGTACAGGTTTCTACTGCTCAAAAGAAAAGTCACAGGCTCACATCAACGCAGGTGCTAAGAAGGTTGTTATCTCAGCTCCAGCTGGTAACGATCTCCCAACAATCGTGTACAGCGTAAACGAAAAAACACTTACAAAGGAAGACAAGATCATTTCAGCTGCTTCATGCACAACAAACTGTCTTGCTCCTATGGCTAACGCTCTTAACAAGTACGCTCCGATCCAGAGCGGTATCATGAGCACAATCCACGCTTACACAGGCGACCAGATGATCCTCGACGGACCACACAGAAAGGGCGACCTCAGAAGAGCTAGAGCTGGTGCTGCTAACATCGTTCCAAACTCAACAGGTGCTGCTAAGGCTATCGGTCTTGTTATCCCAGAACTCAACGGCAAGCTCATCGGTTCTGCACAGAGAGTTCCAGTTCCAACAGGTTCTACAACAATCCTTACAGCTGTAGTTAAGGGTACAGACGTTACTAAGGAAGGCATCAACGCTGCTATGAAGGCTGCTGCTTCTGAATCATTCGGTTACAACGAAGACGAAATCGTTTCTTCAGACGTTATCGGTATGAGATACGGTTCACTCTTTGATGCTACACAGACAATGGTATCAAAGGTTGCTGATGATCTTTACGAAGTTCAGGTTGTTTCATGGTATGACAACGAAAACTCATACACAAGCCAGATGGTTAGAACAATCAAATATTTTGCTGAATTAGGCTAATTTTGACGCTATATTTTTTTCAACAAAGGGCTAGCTTAGCTAGTCCTTTGTTTGTTGAATATATCTTATGATAAAAAGGAAAAATGGGAAAAGATTTTTTTGGGAAAAATAAAAAAAGGAAGATTAAAAAAATGAAAATGAAAAAAATAGTTGCTGCAAGTGCTGCAGCAGTTCTCGCATTCACAGGTGCTTTCTCTATGTCAGTATATGCTGCTGATACAGAAGATATTATCGTACTCGGTGACAGCATCGCTGAAGGTTACAAGGCAAACACAGGTTTTGCAAGCATAATCGATGCACTTGACGGTGCTTCTGTTACTAACAAGGGTCTTTTCGGTACTTCTTCTTCTGAACTCGCTGATTCAGTAAAGAGCGTTGATTTTTCTAACGCTGATTCTGTAATCATTTCTGTTGGTGCCAACGACTACCTCGACATCCTCGTTGATGTATTTGATGATTACTATGTTAAGGGCGACACTGTTGCTGAACTTAAAGAAAAATTAAAAGCTGACTCTGCAAATGTTATCACAAAGCTTTCAAACGTAACAGCTGCTACAGATCCTGCTATCACAAACATCACTAACACAGTAGCTACTATCAAGAGTGCTAATGCTGATGTTGATATCTACGTTCTTGATCTTTACAACCCATTTGAATCACTTGCTTCAGACGAAACACTTGGTATGGTAAGTTCATATGCTGGAAGCGTTATGAGCACATTCAACACAAAGCTCGGTATGATCGACGGTGTAGAAGTTATCAATGTAGCAGATGCATTTACCGGTAAAATTCTTGATTTGACAAACTTCCCTGCTGATATCTCAAAGGTTACATCAAGAGAAGATGCTGACGTACATCCAAACGACGCAGGTCACAAGGTTATAGCTGACCTTATAATGGAAAAGATAGAACTTCCAAAAGCTGAAGTTACAACAACTACACCTGTAACAACAACAGAAGCTACAACAACTACTACAGAAGCTACAACAGTTACTACAGTTACTACAACAGCAGACACTACAACTGCAACTACAACAACTACAAAAGCAGGTACAACAACTACTTCTGCAACTACTACTACAAAGGCTGCAACAACTACTACAAAGGCTAAGACATCAAACAGCCCTGCTACTTCAGATAAGGGTGTTGGTGCAATTGCATTTGCAGGTGTAATGAGTATCGCTACTATCTGTGCTACTGCATTCAAGAAAAAAGACTAATTAAAATATCTCTGATTATTATTAGATTTAAAGGCTTAACCGAAAATTTATCGGTTAAGCCTTTTTCTTTATCTTTTTTCAAAATCAAAAACTGCTTTTCCATCTTCAAGTTTTAAAAAAGCGTCAAACGGTGTTCCTTTTTTTGAAATAAACCCATTTATCTTGCCTGTTCTTCCCTCGGTAATTAGTTTTTGCACATTTGATACAGATATTATTCTTTTACATATGATGCCGTTTACTGAAAACTTACAGCCATTTTTATAATTATCACAGCCGTATCCGAATTTTGTACGTACTACATTTCCCTGACAAACAGGACATTTTCCGATGATATCACCTATAAAACCGTACTCTGAATCATCAAGGGCTGATTTTTCTCCTGAAAAGATATCTGTTATTTCCTTTATGGCCAGAGCTGTACTGTCTTCTACATTTATTTCTCCTCTGTACACTTTTTTAAGCGAACGTCCGAGTTCTGCAGTTTTATACTTATCCATTCCTATATGCATACCGCTGAGTGCTTCTATAAAGAATATTCCGTCGGGAAGTATAGTATATACGTCTTTTTTGAGAAGAATGTAATTGCTTTTACGAGCATTGTCTATTATCCCTGTACGTGTAGCTTCCGTACCAAGTTCCAGTCCTTCAAAAATTGCACGATATTCCTCTTCATCATTGCTGACATTTTCTTCGATATCCGCATTTTCTTTTTTTGCAGCTTTTTCTTCTTTAAAAGGATTTTTAAGATAGTTATTGAGTGTTTCTATTGTATAATGTTTTGGCGGAGAAGTTTCTTTTTCAACAGGTTTAAAATCTGTTGGTATTTTTTCTCCTTTTTCAAGTGGCGGAAGAAATTTGTCTTTGAGATTGCTGTCATCATATTTTGTCCAGCCGGGTTCTGCTATGACATTTCCTCTGAGTATAAAGTCTTCCATACCACCGACATTTACAGTGATCTCGGTTTTGTTTACGATACACGGATTTGCGCAGAATACTGCTGCAAATCTTCTCATTATTGTTGCATACACCTTTAACTCATCGGGCGTAAGTTTTGATTTGTCAGGGATTTTATAAGTCGGTGTGAGTGCTGAGTGCGATTCTATCTTACTGTCATCGAAAACTGTCTTGTCATCTCTGAATTTTACCGGATAACCCATTTTTCCGACGCTTTCAAGTATCTTTTTTATTTTATCCTTTTCTGCTGTTGCAAGGTATTCTGAATTTGTACGGGGATATGTCACATAACCGTTTTCATAAAGTTTCTGGATTATTTCGAGGCTGTCGTGCATGGACATCTTGTATTTTTTTCCGAGGACATTCTGAAGTTTGGTAAGTGAGTATAATTTTCCGGGAGCAAGAGTCTGCTTACGGCGTTTGACTGATGTAACTATTGCTTCGGCATTGTTGTATTTATCTGCAAGAGCCTGCGCATCTGCAAGTTTATCCTTATCAAATTTCTGCTTGCTCTGGAGTACTATAGGCTTCCCCTCTTTTTCGGTATTGCTTACAATAGCATAATAAATATCGGGAACAAAATTTTTAATAGCCATATCACGCTCATATATTGCTTTTACAATAGGCACTATAACTCTTCCTACCCTCAGCAATGTTCCACTTTTTAGTGTTGCATATCTTGTCAGATTTACTCCATAGAGCCAGTCTATATACATTCTCGCAAATCCCTCATTTGCAAGGCAGTCATAGTCACTGTCATCTTTCATATCGGCAAGAGCTTTATTTATAGTTTCGGGTGTCTGATCGGGAAGCCAGAGACGTTTTATTCTTTTTACTATACGTGCACATTTTCCCATGAGAGCATTTTCGATACAGAGTCTTACTATGATCTCTCCTTCTCTGTCAGAGTCCCCGGCATTTACTATAGTATCTGTCTGCGGATCACAGCAAAGTTCCTGTATGATCTTAAACTGTTTCTCCACGCCCTTATCGGTGACTTTGTTTTTATCTTTTTTCAGTTCAAAGTGATACTGCTGAGGAAAACACGGCAGATTTTTCATCGTCCAATAACGTTCACCTTCAGGGAGCGGATTGTAGTGTTCGATATCTGCAAGCGTAAAAAGATGACCGAACGCCCATGTTACTATATATTCTTCTCCCCTATAGTAACCGTCACACTTTTTCATATTTCCTATAGCAGATGTTATATTTCTTGCCAGGCTTGGTTTTTCGGCTATTATAACTGTCATTTTCTCTTTCCTTTCGTATTTAATGCAAAAACACAGCCGTAAAGACTGCGTTTTTTCTTTATACTATTATTTTAAAGAAATATCTTAGTTTAACATAATTCTTGACCAGTCCCCATTTTACATCGACACCGACATAATAAACTTCTTCTTCAAAAAGGGACATATCAAGAGTTTTGGTAGTTGATAAAAGTTCATAGTCACCGTTGTAGATACTATAAATTATTTCATCTTCACCGTCTATAAAATCACCTTCATAACAAACAGCAACTTCTATCTGTTCCTCGCCCTCGGCCGCTTTTTCAGGTTTTTTTATTGCGGTCAGATCATCTGCTATCTCCGAAAGAACAGGTTCTTCAAATGTTTTTATATCATCTTCATAACGTTTTTCGATTTTAGTACCTTCAAGATCAAGCGTTACTCCACCGTAGGCTATTCTTACATCACCTACATTTTTAAGATCATCATTTCCTTTTCCAAGCAACGCCGATATTCCCCATATAAATAGTACAGCAAAAATGAGGACAATTATGCCTTTTTTCATTATATATTTTCCTCCGGATATATCATATATGTATTCTGTTATAGCCTGTGTAAAGGCTACATATATATTTTACTACAAAAAAGCTGAAAATTCAATATATCGGAGAAAAGTTTCAGAAAAGATATTGTGTTTGTATTATCTCAAACTTCCAAGAATAGCGATCACTTCATCTTTTTCCTGCTGTGTCATCTCTCTGTCATCAACATATCCTACAAATGAAATATGTCCGCCATAATAGAATGTATATTCTTCACTGAAATTAAGACAACTATATGTTTTCTTTCCTACCTCACTCTTCGGAAAAACGGCATAACACTCTGCTCCGTCTATATCTGTAAAATCAGAATCATACATCATATTCAGAGTACCTGTTATTTTTGAGTTGATAACCATAAACTCGCCTAATCCCGAATAATCCTTTCCATTGACAACAGACGGAACAAACTGAGAAGGTGCTATAGATTTATCTTCTATTCTGTTCATGCTCACACGACTGCCAACAAATCTAAAATCCTTGCCAAAATCATAATGACTATATTTTATAGTTACACCATTTTCATTTTCGAGCGTTACAAATTCTCCATGTCCTTTGGTCAATGTTTTATCTGTAATTTTCCAGTTATCAGGATAATCAAATCTGAAAGTAGGATATGAATTCTGCTTCAATGAACCATACTCTGTAGAATATTCATTGTAGTGAACAGCAGGAGTCTGACTTTCACTTTTGGCAAGCTCATTTCTCTTAATACGTATAAAATCAAAAACATTTACCTTATTGTCCTTGTTAAAGTCAAAATCACTGTTGTATTCTTCTTGGTTTAATATAATACGTTTTATATCAGCCCACGAATAACTTTCATTTGCCGATAAAGAGGTATTACCCATGCCTGCAATAAGACTTGCAACCAAAACAGCACAAACCGAAAATCTTTTTTTCATTTAATAACCACTCCCTAAAAATATCAAAAAATAAAGACAATGACTAAAAATAAGTTGTATTTGAATTACTAAACGCAAATATGATAAATGAGTCATCGTCATATGAATAAAAGTATACACCATTTTGAAACTATTTTCAATAAGTTGGAGAAATTTAATTTTCAGTTAATTGGTGTGTGAAACAGAGTTTGTATGCGGTACAGCTGATAAATATACAACTAAACAACAAAAATATTAACAGATTTATTTCACATCGTTTTATACATTTTTTTCTATAGGAGTGCAGGAAAACTATGAATATGTTATAATCTTTTAAGATTTAAAGTAAATTGATAAATATTACCTTGAAATTTGTAAAAAAATAGTGTATAATTAAAATGTTTATTTGTTAAAAGTAAAACATGCAAAGGAGATATTTGAGTATGCGCTTTAAGAAAGCTTTGTGTATGACGACACTAGCGACATTACTATTTCCGGTTGTGCAGAACATTGAGTATGTTGATGCGGCAGAGTATAGTATTGATATTGTTGTTGATACTGTAGAGATTGATATTAATGATATACCTGAGGACAGGTGTGTTAAGGTTGGGATTTCGCTTAGGAATAATCCGGGAATGGACGGGATTTTTTTCCCGTTAGAAAAAGATAGTAGACTTGAGTTTTTTGGTAATCCTCCGCTTGAGTATCCTAATATGTATTTATCAATTGATAATTTAGCAGACAATATCCGTAATTTTTCACTTTTTTACGGAAATGAAGGCGAATTAATATCTGGTGATGATTATATTTGCCATATGAAATTTTCTCTACCAGAAAATATATCAATTGGTGACTTTTTCAGTGTAAATATACTCGGTGAATATATGTATAAATATACTGATGATAGTGCAGTTATACCATTTATGCTAGGTTTTAGAGATAAAGATATTAATAATTACTTTAAGGATAATTTTAACATCACTAATGGTGGCATACGCATTGTTGGAGCTGAGTCGCCTCAGACCGAGTCACCTCAAACTAAACCTCCCCAGACCGAACCACTACAAATTGAACCTCCTCAAACAGAACTATTACAGACTGAACCTCCTCAAACCGAACTATTACAGACTGAACCTCCTCAAACCTCAACATCATCAGCTACCTCTACAACTATAGAATCTACCACAATTACAACAACATCTATCACAACCACAACAAACGAATCAACCGTTACAAAAACAGAAAACACAACAATCTCAACGACATCTGTTACCACTGCTTCTTCTAGTTCAAGTGTAACAACGACTACTACCACAGAAACAAGTGAAGTAACCGAAAATAAAAATGATAAAAGCAAGAATAACTTACCACTTATTCTAGCCATATTAGCCTCTATTGGCATACTCGGCGGAATAATAGGTTTTATTATAAAAAAATCGAAAGGAAATAAGGGAAAATAATATGGGCAAAAAAGAAGTTTTAAAAAAAAACACTGCTTTTTTATCAGCATTGTCATTCTTGATGACAAATCAGAATCAGTGCATATATTTAATGGCTGAAGAAATAACAACACCAAATACTAAGGTTGAAAATTCAACTTCTACAACTACAGTATCAAAAAAAGATAATAATGTTACTACTACCACAATAAACACACCATCTGATACCACAATGTATACAGAACCAACTGTTACTACTGCACCGGCAATAACAGAAAGTATTACCACTACTGTTCCTTCTGAAATAACAATATTATGGAAGATAGCATACCTATAAAGTATAGCTATTATTTTTTTATGCTTATATTTTCATTTTTTGTAACTGTTCAGAAGAAAGGTTATTACCTCTCAGTCAGCTTTGCTGACAGCTCTCCTTAAAAGGAGAGCCATATTTCCTACTAAATTTTACGTATAGACACAAGATAAGTTGTGTTATGTCTAAGTGTAATATAAGACTCTTCTTTTATGGAAAAATGTTTTTTAGTTTTGCTTTGATTTATAAGATTTGTTTCACATCGTTTTATACATTTTTTTCTATAGGAGTGCAGGAAAACTATGAATATGTTATAATCTTTTAAGATTTAAAGTAAATTGATAAATATTACCTTGAAATTTGTAAAAAAATAGTGTATAATTAAAATGTTTATTTGTTAAAAGTAAAACATGCAAAGGAGATATTTGAGTATGCGCTTTAAGAAAGCTTTGTGTATGACGACACTAGCGACATTACTATTTCCGGTTGTGCAGAACATTGAGTATGTTGATGCGGCGGAGTATAGTATTGATATTGTTGTTGATACTGTAGAGATTGATATTAATGATATACCTGAGGATAGGTGTGTTAAGGTTGGGATTTCGCTTTATAATAGTCCAGGGATTAATGGAATTTTTTTCCCACTTGAAAAAGATGAACGATTAGAGTTTTTTGATTTTCCGCCAATAGAATATTCTGACATGGGATTATCATTATCCAATCTTACTGATAATATTAAGGAAATTTCTCTTTATTATGGAAGCTTAAAAGATAATTTAATATACGATGAGTGTTTTTGTTATATTAAACTTAGGTTGCCTGAAAATATTAGTATAGGAGACTTTTTTTCGGTAAATATATTAAATGAATATATTTATAAATCATATGAAGAAAGTAATGGCACTGCATTTAATTTAAGTTTTTGTGATAAAGATTTTAATAGTTATTCATATGACAATTTTAACATAACCAACGGAGGTATACGTATTGTTGGAGCTGAATCACCACAAATCGAACCTCCTAAGACAGAGCCTACTCAGCTCGAG
>SVNW01000095.1 GCA_015066745.1 Ruminococcus sp.
TGAGGTTTTAAAGTATCAATAATACCTTGCAGTTGTTCTTCGGAAAAATCATATATGAGTGGGTGTGCAAATACTGCGATACCACCTGCACCTGTTATGAGTTGTACGGCTTCAACTGCGTCCATGTATTCTCTTTTCTTGTACGCTTTGCTGTTGTCGCCTATATATTTATCAGTATATGCTTCATCGGTAGAATTTATATAGCCTTTTTCAAGCAGATACTGTGCTACATGTGCTCTTGTTATAGCATCAGAACCGTATTTTTCACGGAGTATTTCCATAGAAATATCTATGCCTTCACTTGCAAGAGTATCTATTGTATAATAATTTCTTTTTATACGATATCCTTTATATTCTTCTGTTTTATCTCTGAGTGCCTTGTTGTTGATATCAATGAAAAGACCCACTATATGAATCTTAGCTGAAAAATCATCTGATACCTTGCAACAGGTAGAAAGCTCTGTTCCCGGAATAACTTCAAGTTCTGTACCGTATGCAGTATCTATAGCTTCCTGCACTCCCGAATAAGTTTCATGGTCTGTTATCGCAATTGCTGACAAGCCTTTTTCAAGAGCAAGTTTTACAAGCTCGGCAGGTGTACAGCTTCCGTCCGATTCTGTAGAATGAGTATGAAGGTCAATAAATTTTCTCATAAAGATTCACCGTTCCTTTCGCTGTCTGTGATTTATCTTATTTCTTTTACAAGTTCAGTATAACATATCGGTATATAAAATAAAACATCAAAAGTATCCTGATATAGGGATACTTTTGATGTTTTTCAATTATTCATATCCGTCAAGAATGTCTGAAAGATAATCACGATACTCTTTTACAAGTTCAGGCGGTTCAATAAGTTTTACTTCATGCGTTTTATAGCAGGCAAGCCAGCCGAAAAATGTTTTTGTCGGTTGTACCAATGCTTCGAAGATAAAATAATCAGAATCATCTTTATCGGGTATCTGTTCCACTTCAAAACCAAATCTTTCGACTATAACTTTTATAAAATAATTTTTTACACGAAACTTTGCTTTGATCACCCTGCCGTCTTTTGAAGGATACATTTTAAATACGGAGTGAAGATATTTCTGTGCATCAACACTTTCAGATACAGGGTCATAAAATATACTGCCTCGTGGTTTATCTATCTTAGCACTTTTTTTCAAAGAACTGTTGTGTATTATCTGTATTTCAAACATACGGTCAACTCTGCAATTGAAAACCTTTACCCCCGATTCCTCTTCCAGACCGCATACAAGATAACATCTGGAGTTATCCCACAAAAGTTTGTACGGCGATACTGTCACCGGTTTTCCGAGTGTGCTGTTTTTTTCAATAGGATATTCTTTTTCTGTAAACGCTCCGTTGTCATAAGGAAAACATTTGTAAAGCACTGTTGAAGATGATGTTCTTTTATGATAATAAAGCTGTTTTTTCTTATTTATTCCGGCATAGTAATATTTTATTTTAAGACCTCTGTTTATCGCTTCGTGAATTATACGGATATTATGCATAGAATCTTTGTTCGGAACTCTCGGACGTATATAATGATTTGTACCGGCAAGTTCATATGACCTGTCTATACTTGTGAGTGAACGTATATTTTCAAGCAATTCTTCGGCTGTATCATCATCAAGAAACATAGATGAACAGATGATATCGGAAAGCAGAGAAAGCTGTTCAAATGAAAATGTACGTTTATAGGTATATTTTTTTATATTTCCTTTATAGGAATCACACTCAAGGCCAAAATTAAAATCCTGAGAACACATTTGTTTCAGATATTCGGCAATTGTTTTTCTTGTAATATTCCAGCCATAGCAAAATTTCAGTTCATCTGCTATTCTTTGCGGTACAATATGCGTATCGGGGTCGGTTTCTTCGTTGAGATATTTTATTATCGCAAGTATTCTGTTTACGGTTGTATCTTCGGGCTTTGGTGTTAGTGTGTCCTGATTTTTTTCGTGCAGATGTATGTTTTTCATTTTATTTTGCTACTCCTACATAACCACATGTTTCGATCATTGTCTGTCCTTCTTCGGTCAGAAGCCATTCAACAAGTTTTTTTACATTTGCGTTTTGATTATCTTTTCGATACACAACGTAAAAATCAGTGCTGATTGGATAAGTTCCGTTTTTTATATTTTCAACATCGGGATAAATTCCATTTATAGCGAGCATTTTAACATTACTGTCTGCTACCATTCCCGAAAGATAATATCGAAATGAATAACCTATTGCTTTTCCGAATACGGACAGCGGTTTTCTGGAAGTAAGCATATTTCCGTCCATAAATTTTTCCATCATCGTCTGACTTCCCGAACCTTTTACTCTTGTCATAGGATTGATCAATTCTGAAACACCGCCTACGTCTTTCCAATTTGTGATTTCTCCTCTGTAAATAGAACGTATCTGTTCTGTTGTAAGCTCATCTACAGGGTTATTTTTGTTCACAAAAAAGACAAAAGCTTCTGAGCCAACAGGAACAATTTCAAGTTCAACGCCTTTTTGCTTTGCTGATGACATTTGTTCTTTTGAAGGGTGTGCTGTAAAAAACAAATCAACAGTTCCGTCTACAAGAGCATCGAAACCTCTGACAGTATTCTGATACTGCATAACGCTGTCAGAAGCAAAGTTTTCACCATAAAAATTATCATCTGAAAATTTACCGCCCTCATATGTTACAGAGCCTTCCGGATAGCAGTTTTCTATTACAGAAGCATACACCGGAACAAGAGCAGATGCCCCATCGAGAACAGGCAGATATTCATCATTTGTCAATCTGAAAGATGAACCTGTCCTTGCAAGCTCTGACGTTTCTTCAAACGGTAAAAATTTTGATACATCTATCATTTTAAGTTGCCCTGCTCCACTGAAATTATTTGCAAGACGACTTGTTATTGTTATGTACAGAAATGCATTCGCAACAACGAATATAAGAATAGTTGCAATAATAACGATTATTTTTTTCATAACCATAACTCCCTTGCAATAAACTGAATAATAGAAGAATTATAATAAGCATAACATATATATACTGCATGGGCAATTGTTGCGATCATACCCAACACAACGATCATTATCAGTATTTTTATAAATTTACTGTCGTCCATTTTACATACCTCTCACAGCAATTGAAGCAATAATACAAAAGAGTATAAAAGATAATATCGTTAGTCCGATGAAGACCATGCTTATAATAAACATGACAGTATATCTTTTCTTTCTTTTTCTTGATTCTTTTTTTGCAGTTATACCGTCTTTGATAAATAAAACAATGGAACTGATTATAAATGCAATAATAACAAATAAAATTATCCATACTAAAATATTAAACATAAAGTATTCCCTCCTGAAAATTACGAAATTTAATTAAACGGAAAGTTTTCATCAGCTATTCCTGCTTCGTATAATAATGTCCTGAATTCATTCCAATTTGCCGGCAGGCAATCTATTCCTCGGCACGAAACATTTATATTATCTGCTGAAATTTCTAATCTCCAAAAATAGCTTGGAAAAAAATCTATAGTACTTCCAAAACATTGCTGATTCCAGCTGTTTATATTCATTGCAGATAAGCCATGATATAATTTATCAATTTTATCTGATATTTCAAATACACAAAGGTTATCTCCATGATTATATCCAAGATAATACTTATTATTTTTAAGTTCTAATGAAATAAGTTTATCACTGTTGCCTTCCCTATCCGGACAAACTTCATATTCAAATTTTAATTTTTTAAAGTCAAATCCGTTAAACATAATTCATGCTCCTTAAATCAACTGAAAATGTCATCTGCAAGAAAAAATTTTCTTATAAATTCAATCTTCTAAAATATGAACTTAATTCAATATAATTATCTTCATCATCTAAATGTCTGCACCTAGAAACTATAGATCCAATCTCTTTCGCTATTAGATCTTCATCAAATTCTTTTACAATTATCCAACCTCTGCTTAACATAATCGGATTACCCATTTCATTCTCAAAATTAGTATACAATCGTTTTAAGCTAATAACATTAAATTCAAAAACTTCGTAAACAAAATCTTTATTCTCCGGTCCAATATAAATTTCACCGGAAATTATAAAGTCATCATAATCAAATTCTTTATCAAAATAATTAATAGCCTTAACTTCCATTTCGATACACCTCATTTTTCAAAAATACAGACTTGTTATCAGGACTTTCCAATAAATTTATCTCTAAATTCAGATAAAGATATACGTTCAAGTAATCTTTCAAGCATATAATTCTGTAAAACAAGCTGAGTGGATATATGTTTTTCTTTTGATATATTCTTTACTAATCCTTTTAACTATGTAGGATTATTCATTACACAAGCACCTCCATATAATTCCTAAGTTTATTTTCAACTTTTAACAACTTAGCATACTCTGAAAGCTTAGGAATATTTTTGTCTTTTCGCTTCATATATCTTTTAAACGCTTCTTTTACTATTGTATCGTTGATAAGCATAAAAGTCAATAAAAATTCAAATGAAAGGAGACGATTCCGGATTTTAAAAAAATTTTTAAAAAAGTATTGACAAAAAATTTTTAGTATGTTATAATTAATGAGCACTTGAGGTGCAGGTAATTTATATAATATGCCGCTGTGGTGGAATAGGCAGACACAAGGGACTTAAAATCCCTCGGAGTAACATCCGTACCGGTTCAAGTCCGGTCAGCGGCATTAGCGTTTAAGGAAGATCACTTTATGAGTGTCTTTTTTTTTATTCTGATACTCTGATGCATTTTTCACTAATGCCTTTCTGAGTGTCTTCAAATTTAATAAATTATCTAAAAGAACAGGAGAACAGCTATATGAAAAAGAAAAAAATTATTATTGGAACAGTAGTTTTATTGTTTTTGATGTGCCTTGTACCAATTGAGCATTACTATGGCGACAATATTTATGGTGCATTAATGTACGGAGAATATGATGTAAAAAAAATAAGTGACAGCACTTACCATGTCTCAAAAGACAGACCCGTAGAGGCGTTTAATGAGTATATGGAATCTCAGGGATACGAGTTTTTAGATCAGATGGGGGCTGGTGTATTTTACGGGAATGAATCCTGCAAAAAAGTGTTTGATTTTGATTTTAAGGAATTTTATGCCGAATTTGAATTAGTATCTACTGAAACTATTGAAAAAAATGAAATTGAATAGATTATGTAAGTAACTTATATGATTTAAAACAACACCGCAGATTTGTGATTTGCGGTGTTGTTTTAGTTATAACCTCTGAATTTGATGAAACAAAAGAATTCAAAATTCAAATATGGAAATATACCCCTTTTTACTAAATCAATAATCAAACAGGCTTTCCATCTGATACAGAAAACGTTATGTCATATCCATCTGCACATAAAATGTATATCCTGTCATCACTTATTTTATAATTCTGAATAATATCAGTACCATCACAAGACCATATTTCCTGTCCGGTTTCGTGCATTACCATGACTCCCATTTCGTGTATTACCACAATCAAATGTCTCTTTTCAATATGATTTATTGAAAAGATCAGCGAACTCAATGTATGCCTGAAAGCTACATCTTTTGATATGCAGTCTATACAAACCAGTTCATTTTCAAACGAACACATTATTTTCTGCTGTTGAGGAAACAGTAAAAGATTTGGTTGAAGTCCATGCCAGTCGTATCGTATTCCGATATCAAATTTTTCTTCGGAATATACTGTTATAACGTCGTATGTATCGGAATAGTCGTCGTTATAATTCAATACTAACTTTAAATCGCAGGTATCCAGATATTTTGTGAATTCATACTCTGATTCAAAATGTTTTAACGAAACAGAGGATTTACCAAATGCAATTTTTATAATTATCACTTCTTTCTGTTTTTCGAGTGAATTTGATTACAACTCGCTGTTCCTCTTTTTTATTAATGGAATGGCTTTTTCAAGCCAGAATTCTCCGCTTAGTTTTCCGCAACTCATGCCACCTGATGCATATTCGCTTACAAATGGCATAGATTCAGGCGTGAGTTCTTCGCCACATTTAATGCGGTATTCTGATTTTATTATCTCTTCAATATCCTCCGGTTTCATCGGACATTCGTATTTTTCAAAAATCTTCTCCAAATAACCCCAGAAATATGGATCTCCGCGCAGACCCCATTTTTCCGGTCTTTTCTTAAACAACGCTGATGCTTTCATGCATTTCTCCCTTAATTTATTTCTTTGAATAATCAGTCCCACCAGAAATACCATATTTTTGAGTCAACAAGCGTTTCTGCCAGACTCTTTATAGTTCCTGTCCCCTGATCTACAGTATCATTGCAAAATCCATATTGTTCTTTTGCGACATCAAATGCTGTTTCAATGTTATTCACCGGCTCCGGAACATACATCTCAAGAATATCACTTTTTATTATAGCTGGAAATGCTCCGAATTTTTCATACCAGTATTTGCATACAGCTATCATATCAACAGGATCAGGGCATTCGTTCCACCCGCCAAACGGAATCCATGCGAATACTTTCCATGGTTCCTTTACAGGAATTCTGAATAATACAAGGGTTTCATCACTGTTCAGATCAGACTTGTCTATGGATAAAAAGTAATTGCAGGGATTGATTTTTCCGGTATATTCGCCATATATATCGTAATCTTCTGCTTCAGCCATATTCTGTTCCAATTCTCTGAATCGTTCATTCAGGACATCAATTCCGTTATCAAATGAGTTATTAAGTATTACTGTCCTGTAATCCTCAAATGCAGGATACTCTTCAGAGTTTAACTCTATTATTTCATGCAGTGTGGAACCAGTGGCAGTTATTACAGGTGTATATCCTTCTTCCTGTCCTTTTTTCAATTCGCTAACATATAAATTAAAAATTAGTTCCTTTTTATAGTCACCTGATATTTCAGCATAATCACATCCAATAATGTTGGCTATTTCTCTGGCATAATCTTTTTCATTCTCGTTTTTTGTTTTACTTTTAAAAATATCAAATATACCCACTGCAAACTCCTTTATAAGATTAGATTTTCTTAGTTATCTACATATAAATAATTGTAATTTCACCATAATAAGCACAATATTTTCTCAATAGATTTTGAAGAATTTCTGCATCATTAGTTAATGTATTCAGAAGTTCACTCCAACCAATAAAAGTTATGGACTCAGGCATTTCTATTAAACCAGTAATTGCATCCCAGAATGCATCCCAGTTACGCCCATAGAATGACGGAAAATTCAGCTTTTCCATTAAAAGTGTATGTAATTCAGCAGAAGTTTTGATGTTAGTTAAATTTATTATTAATTCTGTACTCATAGTTTTATCTTTATCACTCTGACTTTTCCGTCTTCATAAGCAAGCTTAACTTCGTCATCACTAATCTGCTTTACTTCTTCAATCCACTCTATGTTTTCAGGCCCACGTCCGAATTCATACCATTGATCTGTAATAGTATCGTACATGTACTCTTCAAAAGGTTCTCTGAGTTTGTAAACAATAACTCCGCAGCCGACAGTAACACAAAACTTTTCGTTTTTATCAATTATGCCATCTGCAGGATCACCGTAAAAATCACCAACACAGGTAATTCGGCTTCCATCGGATTTTCTTATCAGTGATGCATCTTCATATGTTCCTTTGATGATGTAATTTTTACTTTCAGCAATTATACAGCCTGTTTCGTTGAATTGAGTATTCATTATTTTTCATCCATTTCTGTTACTTCATTTCTTCTGCATCTATTCTGATAGAAAAGGCTATCTAAATTCATATCATTCTTCAGGTTCGCCGACTTCATATCCAGGTGCATCGCTAAGCTTAACTATAATTTTAATCCAGCTTCTTTAAAATACGGTCTGATAATCCTTTTAAATTCACTCCAGAGCGCCGGATAAGCATTACTGCCTGAGATTTTAAGAGTATCACCGCATGTAAGTGTTATTGTTATTTCCCATTGTTCTCCGTCACAAACAGATAGATCATCATAATTTTCATTCCATTCATGAATGAATAGTTTATTAAACAGTTTGTCTGTCAGCTTATCCCATTCCTCGAAAGTAACTCTTCTTTCCAAATGCCCTGCTCCGTCAGGATCAGATTCCAAAGGTCTACCAGTATGATTTACATTTACAAAAATATCAAACTCATTAACATCAAAGAAAACGCAGTCATTTCCGTAAAAATATCCGCCAATGTTAAATTCTATAGAAGAAATGTTACCGATTATATTCAAGTGTTTTCCATTACTATCAATAACATGAGCCGGTGAACCAAATTTGTTATTACACTCATTGCAATGATATACAGGATCAATCCCTGAGATACAGCAACCTCCCAGTACTTTTTTACCTTCTTTAAGCTCCTGCACAAGATTGTCACTAAAAGCAGGTAATCCGTACATTACTTTTGCTATATTACTGTTATTACCACAAAACGGACACTTCATATTGATTCTCCCTTCGTTACACTATTTCATTATCATTTATTTAGAACATATACATAGGCATAGATGCTGTCTTCAGCACCGTTGGTATATCGTCTCATGCATCGCTTGGCAGGCCACAACACGGTTCCACTGTTTGTCTGCACAGCCATATTTATTTCATTGTTAGGATCATCCTCGTCGATAACCCATTTGCCGCCATACAGTTTAATAACAGTTTCTCCGATATATGATGCCAGGGCAAATAAGATCTGTCCCCTGTTATTTGAAAGAATTCCGTCCGGAGTATTCTGTTCATCGAAGAATCTGTCAACTTCCTTCATGCTTTCAAGCGTGTAGTCAGCTTTGTAACCGGAAGAGTTAAGTGCTCTGATAACCCATTCGCAGGAAGCTTTGATATCCTGTTCAAGGGTGTTCTGGCTGCTTTCCGGTTCGGAATCTGTATTTTTCTTTTTGAAAATGTTTAGTAGGTTGATATTAATCTTGTTCATTCTGTTGAATCCTTTTCAAAGAAACTTGTTACATGATTATTGATTTCATTTATCAAAGAATTTACTGAATTTTTCTCATCATCTGAAAAATCCCCCTCAAAAGCAGCTGTTTCAAGTTTTTTGTTAGTATATAGATATCGTTGGAGAAGTATATATAAATCTAAATTCATCTACTGATTCAAGCTGCTTCTTCAATTCCTGATATGCGTACATTGAAAAGCAAGAAGCAATGATAGATATTTTACTGCCGCGCTTGATTGAAATTACAAGATCATCTTTTACGGTAGAATTGATATTGTCAAATACTTTCATTTTCGGCACTCCCTTATCACAAATAATTAATATAATTATAGCACATTTACATCAAAACGTCAAATAAAAAGTCAAGTCTAATATACGTTTTAACGAAAAATAGATTCATACATTTATAAATTTATAATATACTCCCCGAGTTTGCCACTTAAAAAGCCGTCAAACCCTTATAAAATCAGGGTTTGACGGCTATAATTTCATAATTTTTTTGTATTCATATATTCAGAAGATTTTAACAGATTTTTTAATAGCTTTCAGTTC
>SVNW01000096.1 GCA_015066745.1 Ruminococcus sp.
TACCATTGTTCTTGTTACATAAAGTTTTTGAGCAAGCTGTTCCTGTGTTAATCCGACTTTTGTTCTTATTTTTGCAATCTTCTGACCGGTCAGCATTTTTACCACCACCTCTTTTCCTATATTCATTCTAACTCATTATCATGATATAGTAAAGAAACTATTTGTGACAGATTCAAAACAAATTTAATTTTTTCAGCAATCTATACCATTCGTCTTCATAAGCCTCCGGAATTATTTTGGCATATTTATCTCCGAATACATATTCTAATAAAAAATCATCAAAATCCCCAAAGCAATCAGGTTCTATGTCATCTTCAAATCCTTGATAAAAACGATAAACTTTAGTGTCTGTTTTATTTAAAACAATAGGTTCATAAAGAATCTGTCCAATACAAAACCAGTTCTCTCTTCCTCCCGGCATATCTGTAACTTTATATTGTTCATTTAATACCATTTCTGAATTCCAAAAGTCTATTGAACCACAACTTGCTCCATCACATTCTTTAAGAAAATCATAATACAACTGAACTTTTGGGTCACAATTAAGTGTTTCATTTTTATTTCCGTCACATATCTTACCAATAATAATTGAAGAAGGATCTTTACCAAGTTCTGATTTTACTGTTTGTATAATTTGTTTTAACTTACTGTTCATTTTTTCCTTTTCCTTAATTTTATTTTTTGCAAAGGTGATATTTTTACTTATTTATGATATATTTTTACTTAATTACCATATTAAATCCGCATAGTCCATTCGATAATTTAGTATACCATTTTTTAGCCAAATAAGCAATTATAAAAAATACTGTTAAACGTAAATTTTGTGCCGAATATTTTATGATTTCATTGTTAATTTTGTCCAATAATCCACAAATGAACTCAAAACTTATTTTTCAAAAAAACTTTATTTGTGAAAATATCTATTTATCATTATTAAATTTTTAGTTTTATATGAAACTTGACACAAATATTTTTTTATTGTACAATGTAATTGTAATGAAAAAGTTGATAAAAACTAAAAAAATAACTTTTTAATTTATACAATAACATCTGTATAAATATAAAATTAATCAGATAAACAGTAAAATAATTATTTAAATAACTGCTAAAATCACTATTCGATTTTATAAAACTGTCGAATAGTGTTTTATAAAAAATCATAATTAAGGGGATACTAAAATGAACAAAAAACTCAAAAAACTAACAGCCACTGTTTTAAGCCTGACTATGTTGTCATGCTATGGAATGACCGATTATTCAAGCATATCGGCGGTAACAGAACAAGAAGAAACTTATCAGAGTTCAGATGACATTGCTTCTTCGGCGCCTATATATTCGACAAATGCCAGAAATCTTAAAGACAAATTTCATAATTCATTCAGGATGGGTGTTAATGTAGAGCCTTTTGAAATTATTTCTTATGATGATCTTATTCTCAGACACTTCAATAGCATAACTCCACGATTTACACTTTCGCCTGATTCTATTCTTGATATGGAAGCCTCGCAGGAACTTGGTGAAAATGTAAATCCTCAGATTTCTTTAAGTGACAGAGCAAAAGATTTGCTTAGTTTCTGCGAAGAAAACAATATCGCTATACGTGGAAATACATTTGTATATCACGCCTATACTCCTGATTGGTTTTTCCGTGAAAACTTCCGCTTAAATGCCAGCTATGTTTCAGAAGATGTTATGAATCAGCGTCTGGAAAATATGATAAAAAACACTTTTGAAATCTTAAAGACAGATTATCCGAATCTTGAAATATACGCTTATGATGTCGTAAGTGACGTATTTCTCAATGACGGTGGTGGATTAAGAGATGCCACGTCTTCAAAATGGGCAATCATTTATAAAGATGACAGTTTTATTGAAAATGCATTTAGTTATGCAAGAAAATATGCTCTGGAAGGTTGTAAACTTTATATAAGTGATTACAATGAGTATATATCTGAAAAAACTAATGACATCTATAAAATGGCAATGAAACTTAAAGAAAAAAAACTCATAGACGGCATCGCTATGCAGTCTTATCTTAATACAAGTTATCCAAGTATAGAAATTTATAAAACTGCTCTCAAAAAATTTATACATACAGGTCTTGATATTCAGATAACAGAATTAAATATTAATGGACCTAACCCATCAGAACGAGCAGAAATGTACAAAGAAATATTTAAACTGGCAATTGAAAATTCTGAATCCATAAGCAGTATTTCCATGTATGCCACTCGCGACCGCCTTATATCTGATCAGGAATCACAACTTTTTGATATAAATGGCAAGCCAAATAAATCCTTTGATGCTGTAATGGGAATATCATTTTTTAATACTGATGGACCGGACACTCCAAAAACAGAAATTTTATATGGCGATATAAATAACGACAACGATATAAATCTCTCCGACCTCACTATGCTTTCACTTGCACTGGTTGGTGATGCAGAACTTTCTTCCGAGCAAAAACTCGTTGCCGATGTTGCATATAACGATTCTATAGATATCGCAGATCTGGCACTTCTCAAACAGTATATCTGCAAAGATGATGTAAAACTCGGAAAGTAAATAAATTATTCTAAATAAAAGTACCGCCCACCGTTTTTTTATGATACGGTGAGCGGTATTTTTTTATTACTTCTTCTCCTTAATTAACTCTGTGAAAGTAAATATCAGCAAGAATCACAGCAGATTCGTTTTCATCTTCTTTCAGATCATCAACGTTTCACCCATCTTCACTTTGCATGATTTTCCACTAAATGCTATTCCATAACTTATTACTTTTTTATAACGCTCATCTATCAATTGTGTTGAATAACGCTTATCCTTTATCTGTTCAAGTGCCTTATCGCACTGCAAATCCAGCTTTTCAAATGAGTCTGCAAGTTTGACTTCAATTACCACTGCTTTCTTTCTCTGTGAATATTCACACACAGTAATATCGGTTCTTCCATCTCCGTTTTCACGGTTTGATTTTATTTCATATCCGTCATTTCCGATTAACAGTCCTGTCAGAAATCCATGGTAGTAATTCTCTAATGTATCATGATAACTTATACTTTTCCTCAACCACCCGCAGATTTCGTCTTCAAGTTTTTCAGGTTCTTCATTTAGCATTGCTTCAAAAAGTTTTGTAGTTCCTTCACGTTGTACAGATTCTTCAAACCATCTCATGATAGTATTTTCATACACCGTCATAACTTCTACATTCGGTATAACCATCTCGGATATAGTTCCTCTGCCGGTAAATTCTGTGCTTATTTGTTTGAGATAACCTGTAAACAGGAGAAAACTCCAGATATCATTGCTGTTTACATTTATATCTGAATACACCGTGTTTTCGTTTATCTGAGCTTTTATACTTTCACCTGCTATAAGTGCTTCTATTTTCTTTTTCGTCTGTTCATTTGATTTTGATACAAGTTCGTGTACTATACTGTTTGAACTTGTATTTATCCAGTACGGTTTACACGATATTTCGTTTCCGGCTACGGCTGAACTGATATACTGTATTATGCTCCATGGGTTGTATATCTCTGTTTTACCAAAAAGATATCCGTCATACCACTTTTTCATTTCAGGAAGTCTGTCCGAAAGATCATACTCCATTGCAAGCTTTTCAACTTCAGCCTGAGTAAATCCGAAATATTGCGAAAATTCAATTTCCGTTATAGGATACACACGCAGATTGTTAAGACCTGTAAATATACTCTCTTTTGAAATTCTAAGACACCCTGTCAGAATCGCAAATTCAAGTGACGGATTTGTTTTAAGAACACTTTCAAATACGCTCCTTATAAACGATACCATTTTATCATAATATCCGCAAAAATATGAATTTTCGAGCGGAACATCATATTCATCTATGAGAACTATAACATTCTCTTTATAAAATTCTTTCAGACATCTTGAAAGTAAATGCAAAGATGTATTGTACACCGAATCATCTGCTTCATCTGAAATGATTGCTTCAAATTTCTTTTTATCAGCGGGGAGAAGATCATCACACTTTAAAACTTTTCTGTGTCGTCCGAACTCATTTATGATGATATTTTTAAACTCTGTAAACGCTTGTTTATAATCGGGCTGTTTTACACTTTTTAAAGAAATCGTGATAACCGGATACCGCCCTTGATATCTGAGATATTCTTCCCCTTCTTCAGATATTTTAAGATTTTTAAAAAGATATGCATTGCTTTCATCAGTTTTTTCAAAAAAACGCTGTATCATGCTCATATTCAGTGTTTTTCCAAAACGTCGGGGGCGAGTGATGAGACTTATCGTATCTCTGCAGTCAATAATATCCTTTATCATAAGTGTTTTATCTATAAAGTAGTACTCTTTATCTACTAATCTTTTAAAATCTTCCACTCCAACGGGTATTGGTTTTCTTTTCGGCATCTACTTCACTCCTTGAAATATATATTTTTTATTAATTTTATACTACAATAGTTTTTTTCTGTTGTCAAGTTATTTAGTATCAGGTTTCTGAATTATTTTTCTCTGAATTTTCTTTCAGAAAAAATTAAAGTAAACGCAACTTTAAAAATATAGCTGTTGCGTTTACTTTGAATATGATGTACATTTAATTTTCACTTAAAACATTGAAAACTAAAACCATCTCACCAACCATACCATTCCTCATGGTTAAAATGCAATCTTGGTGAAAGATTTCCTATGTATCGTGTATTATAGATATCAAGCCAATATTTTGGATAACAATCTTTCATACACTGCTTGTTATGTTTAAGTTTGTCTCTCATAAAGTATATAAGAGTTTTCTCGGCGCTGTCTATTAATTCTTTGCGATACTGTCTTGTGATATTCTGAGGATAAACTATATATCCAAGTCGTACCTGAATCAGCCCCCTATGATCACCGAGCCAATTTTTGATATGTGATTCTAATCGGCTGTGAAAATTATATGTAGTCTTTCCAATATACAAGTCTGTAATATGGCCTCCAAAATTACGGGTAATATAATACAAACCAATATCACTCATTCGTTCATCATAAATGATATTGTTTATATCCATCGGATAAGACCATTCAATTCTTACTTTTCTCATGTAAAATCCCACCTTGTTTATATCATAATAGTTTTCTAATCTTTAAATATTATACTTGCTTTAACTTATAAAAAACATTCTCCGAATAAATACACCCCGATGAAAATCTTCCGTTTTTCCATAGCTGAAATCCGCAACCGGGATATGTTTTCATTAAATAAGCATACCAGTCATAAGCATCTTCATCAAGTTCACCTGTCAGTCTTGTATGAGCAACACCGCACAATATCACACAAAAAGGAATGTTCTGCTCTGTACACGCACTGATAACTGACTCAGTAGCATCACATGGCTCTTGCGCAACAACAACATCATAACCGCTCAGGTCTTCGTTTTTGTCAAAAGCTTTTCTTACAAGTCTGATTTCAGGTTCATTGCAATGCATTTCACAAATATCCATAGCAGTGATACTCACATCACCTTCAAGATGCTGATATAACCACTGTGCAAGCAAAGTTTCCTCACCGCATCCGACTTCCAGTATAGATTTCCAGCCGTTTTCTTTGATAAAATGAAGCAGATATTTTCCGAAATGTTCATGTCTTGACGGTTCTCCGAGCGCCCATAAAATATAATCCGCATACTCATCTGATACCTTTCCGTTTCTTACTCCATAAAAATCCTTCTTCGCAAGCTCAATACGCCTTGCTGAAAAATTCAACGGGTTCTGTTCGATAAATTGCTTTAAGCTTTCTTCACTGTAAATGTCCATTTGTTTTATCTCCTCCGATTTTATTCTGTTATTTTATTAAAAGTATTTATACAAGCACTTTACATATCAAAATCGTCCATACCATCTGAACTTTCATTTACGATTACTGATTTTATTCCTTTGATGTCTTTGATAGCTTCTACTATACCATAAATTGATCTGTCGCAGTCTTCTATGCTTCCGAGATCAAGGTAAACGAACACACTGCCTTCAACCAGACTGACATCTATGTATCCCGGATAATCATCTTCACTGTCATACTGCGAAGCCCATTTCTCGATAGCTTTACCTACTTCTTCTGCTCGTTCTTCATTTGCTCCGTCTTCAAAATAAATGTTATATTCAAAACATTCACCATCCAATCCTGCCACATGAACCTCAAAATATGTGCCAAGAGTATCGAAACTAAAATAATTATCCAATTTGTATTCCATGATTTTTTCCTCCATTTATGTTTTTTTAATTTTATTTGTCTTTTGATCAGCAATTATTTTATATCAGACTATTCCACTCCGTTTCCTTAAACCCGACCAATACAGTATCTCCGTTTACAATCAACGGACGTTTTACAAGCATTCCATTGGTAGCGAGTAACTTTAGCTGTTCTTCTTCACTCATATCCGGAAGCTTGTCTTTAAGTTTCATTTCTTTGTAAAGGATTCCGCTGGTGTTAAAAAACTTCTTTATCGGAAGCCCGCTCTTTGAATACCATTCTTTCAACTCATCATAAGTTGGATTATTCTCTGCAATATGACGCTCGGTGTATTCAAGTTCATGTTCATCAAGCCACTTTTTAGCCTTCTGACAAGTTGAGCATTTTGGATAACAAATAAATAACATATACATTTTCCCTCCTGAAATATATTTTTTATTACAAACTGCAATTAATTATCTTGCATCATTAGTTATCTTACAAAAATTTTTCTGTTTCTTTAAAAGTTGAATCTATAAATTTTTATTCAACACTATACGGCTTATCATCAAGTGGTTTTCTGCAACCGTTTTTTCTTGAAATATAGCGGAATATTAATTTCTGTATTTTTCCTCCGATACGCTTATGTTTTCTGATTTCTTTTTCTGAAAAATACTCCGGAGCTGCAAATTTGTTCACTTCTTCTTTACTAAAAGTTCCTTTCTCTGCAAAAATTTTTCCCATCTGTTCATAATTTGATACAAACTTATTTGCAATTTTATCAGGTAGCCACGCAGGAGCGAAATTATCTCCTTTAATCAGCGTTCCATTGTATTCGCAGTTAAAATATGATGGTAATATCTCCAGATATTCCTCTCCGCAACGAAGCTGACTGGCTTCGGCAAAACCGCCCTGCAGTATAAATGACATTTTTGTACCGAACTCTTTTTTAGGTTGCAAGGTTTCTAAAAATTCCAGCATAATTCCCGGCACACACTCTACATACAAAGGAATCGCAAATAAAATATTGCAATTTTTCTCATATAATTCTTTTACTTTAAACCATTGCTTTTTGTCCGACAAATGCCAGATCTCTGCTGTATTTCCGCTCTTTTCAAACCCTTTAACAAATGTACTGATAATTCGTGCTGTATTACTCTTACTCTCCACACGAGGACTTGCATTAATTATTACTAAATGCATGAAAGGATCCCCCTTCCTTCTTCCAACGCAAATACGCCAATAGAGGTGCTTTCAAAATTAAGTGTCACTCTATCCAGCCATTTTTCAAGATATGCATGCTCTGCCTTTCCTGTATAAATGATACCCATCTGAGGACGGACATCATAACGTGGTACATGTCTCATCTGACCATCTACAAAATGTAAATACATCGTTGCTATCGGCAAAATTCGGTCTATCAAATTTTTCGTCTGATATGATACAAATCCAAATTTTGTATCTGTGATAAAAACAATCTTCCCGTGTTTTAAAATTTTCTTAAAAATAATCTCATAATCATCTTTAATTGTACAGATTCCCGGTGTCTTCAGCCAGCAATAATTACAACCTATACAATGCGATATCTTCATTTCTTTGGTATACACTACCTCACTGCCCTCAGATTGCATACATATCTGATTTTGCAAATCCAATACTTCATCATTGCTCTCTGATAAAGTATTTAGCACAAGTATACTCATATCAGTCTCTCCTTTTTCACATATTTAAGTATTTTTTTCATTTATATAGATTTTGTTATATATCTTATTGACCTGCCATTTTGTTTCTTGCAGTTTTATGATCTATATATTGGTTTTTTACAGTCTCAACAAACAGAATTAATATACAAATTCATAGTATTCCAAACACTCATTAACCACTCTGTAGGAGACATGCTTAATGCAGGAAAGTAAATTTCAACATTATCAATTATAATTTTATTTTTTTCCTCTTCTTTTAAATTAGTATCCAAAAAACATTTTATTATTGATGATATTTTCTTTAACCATGGTAAATCAACTTCATAAATGTACTGCCGAAGTGCCTCTTCTGGAGTATCTATATCTTGATGAAATGTTCCTTCTAAAACCAACTCTAACTCTTCCATATTTTCTTGGTTCATTATACTACATCCTCATAAAATTGTCATTCACTCACAAGCCACTCATCTACCGTTCTGCTCTCACTTGAAATATTAACTCCTATCTTATGAACAGTACGTTTATCATCAAGATACGGTACAGCATACTGTTGTTGTTCAATTTGATCCAATGCTTCTTTTGCACTCCCATCAAGTTTGAATTCAAATATAAAAATATCGTTATCTGTTTCAATGATTATATCAGCTCTTCCTTTGCTGTTTTGTTTTTCTATAAGTGTTGTATAACAGCCAAGAAGTCGGTTTATTATATAGAACGTATATGAAAAATGCGTCTCAAAATCTTTTGCTCGCTCATCTTTATTTGCTTCATATGGTATTGATGCAAGAAATGAGGTAAATGCATCTCTTACTTCGTCAAGGTCACAGCGTTTGAGCATACGATCAAGGTTCTTTACCCAGTTATTTGGTTTATCTTCTATTCCTCTAAAAAAACTATTTGCTGTCAGTGTTACAAAACCTTTTCGCACTTCATTATTTGGAAAATCAAGAAAATATTCGTTATACCCCTTATCATATCCTTTTATTGTAAGATATCCACTCTGATACAGCATCGCAAGAGGTTCTTCTCTATCTGCTCTGTAGTCGATAAAATACTTTCTTTCATATGACATGCCAGTTAATTTTTGCATATTCACTTTATAACCTTCAAGCAATTTTTCAAGATACGTCGGTGTTCCCGATTCGTACCAATAGTCTTCTATTTTCTTTTTCTTGAAAGCATTCAGAATACTAAACGGATTATATATATCCAGCATCGCCTCGCTGAAATGATACCCATCATAATTTTTCTTCAGTTTTTCTTTCAATTCTTCAGACG
>SVNW01000014.1 GCA_015066745.1 Ruminococcus sp.
GGTCAAAGATAAGCCTTATCACCCGACCACGCCGATTTGGAAAAACGCTTAATCTGAGTATGATACAACGTTTTTTTGAAAAAACAGAAGAAAGCAATGCATATCTTTTTGAAAATCTGAAGATAAGTCGTGAGGGAGAAGAATATCTTAAACATCAGGGAAAGTATCCGGTAATTACTATTTCTTTAAAAGGTATGAAACAGGAAACTTTTGAAGGTGCGTTGTATAATTTTAAGTACAGTGTAATGAGCGAATACAACAGACATTCGGAAATATTAAAAAGTGATAAACTTTCTCCGGGCAACAGAAAGCATTTTGAAGATGTGTATTATGTAAAGGAAACAGATGAGTTTATTTTCTATAACGCTTTAAGGCTTCTTTCGGATTGTCTGTGTGAAGCATACGGAAAAAATGTGATCATCCTTATAGACGAATATGACGTACCGCTTGAAAATGCGTATTTCTGCGGATTTTATGATAAGATGGTATCATTTATACGAAGTGTATTTGAAAGTGTACTAAAAACCAATCCTTCACTTGAATTTGCGATACTGACAGGATGTTTGAGAATTTCAAAAGAAAGCATATTTACAGGTCTTAATAATCTAAAAGTGTATCCGATAACAGAAAATATTTTTTCGCAGTATTTCGGATTTACACAGGAAGAAGTGGAAGAACTGGCAGTTTCATATGACCTTGCAGACAGACTTCCTGAGATGAAAGAGTGGTATGACGGATATCGTTTTGGAAAGACAGAAATATATAACCCCTGGAGTATAATTCAGTATATAAGTTCTGCAACAGGCGGAAATGAGATTTCGTGCAAACCATACTGGATAAATACAAGTTCAAACAGTATAGTGCATCAGCTTGTGTCACAGTCAAATCAGCAGACAAGAAATAAAATAGAAACTCTCATAGCAGGCGGAAGTGTGAGCGCAGAGATAAATGAAAATACAGTTTACGCCGATATAAACGTAAACAGCGAAGACATCTGGAGTTTTCTCTTGTTTACAGGATATTTAAAGCAGATAAAAAGTGAATTTACAGGAAGAAAAACTATTTCAGAAATGGTTATACCAAATGTGGAAGTCCTGACAGTATATGAAAATACTATAATGAGATGGTTTGAGGATATTGTTTTGAAAGAATCTACTTCTGAACTTTTAAATTGTTTTGTATCTGAAAATGTAGAAGGAGTACAAAGTGAAATAAATCGATGGTTAAGAAAGAGTATCAGTTTTCATGATGCAAGAGAAAACTTTTATCATGGATTTTTGCTTGGTTTATTGTCTGGAGATGACAAGTATGATGTTAAATCAAACCGTGAAAACGGAGACGGAAGAACAGATATAACCATATGTGAATATCAGACAAGAAAAATAGCAGTAGTTATTGAAATAAAAACTGCTGAAAGATTTGGAGAACTTGAAAAAAGATGTGAAGACGGATTAAGGCAGATAGAGGAAAACAGATATGCAGAGCAGTTGAAAGATGACTGGTATGAAAAAGTAATAACATACAGTGTTTCATTTAACGGAAAAACCTGCAAGGTAAAACAGGGTGATACACTGACAAGAAACTAAGTAATAAGCGGAAAATAAAAAATCAGGGAGTGAGACAAATGCCGAAAATAAAACCGATACCTGTAGGAATAGAAGATTTTAAGGAACTTATAGACAGTAATTATTGTATAGTAGATAAAACTCTTATGATAAAAGAGTTGATTGGTAACAGGTCAAAGATAAGCCTTATCACCCGACCACGCCGATTTGGAAAAACGCTTAATCTGAGTATGATACAACGTTTTTTTGAAAAAACAGAAGAAAGCAATGCATATCTTTTTGAAAATCTGAAGATAAGCCGTGAGGGAGAAGAATATCTTAAATATCAGGGAAAGTATCCAATAATTACGTTGTCATTGAAGGCACTAAAACAACCGGATTATGATAAATCAATTGATTTTTTCAAGGCTATAGTGCAGGCAGAATACAAAAGGCACAGAAAAATACTTGAAAGTAATAAAATATTAGATGAAGACAGAGAAAAGTATAAACGGATATTAAGCGGAAAAGCAAATGAATCTGAGTATGGATTTTCTTTGAAATTTTTATCGGATTGTTTAAGTGAAGTATACGAAAAAAATGTGATCATCCTCATAGACGAATATGACGTACCGCTTGAAAATGCGTATTTCTGCGGATTTTATGATAAGATGGTATCATTTATACGAAGTGTATTTGAAAGTGTGCTAAAAACTAATCCTTCACTTGAATTTGCGATACTGACAGGGTGTTTGAGAATTTCAAAAGAAAGCATATTTACAGGTCTTAATAATCTAAAAGTGTATCCGATAACAGAAAATATTTTTTCGCAGTATTTCGGATTTACACAGGAAGAAGTGGAAGAACTGGCAGTTTCATATGACCTTGCAGACAGACTTCCTGAGATGAAAGAGTGGTATGACGGATATCGTTTTGGAAAGACAGAAATATATAACCCCTGGAGTATAATTCAGTATATAAGTTCTGCAACAGGCGGAAATGAGATTTCGTGCAAACCATACTGGATAAATACAAGTTCAAACAGTATAGTGCATCAGCTTGTGTCACAGTCAAATCAGCAGACAAGAAATAAAATAGAAACTCTCATAGCAGGCGGAAGTGTGAGCGCAGAGATAAATGAAAATACAGTTTACGCCGATATAAACGTAAACAGCGAAGACATCTGGAGTTTTCTCTTGTTTACAGGATATTTAAAGCAGATAAAAAGTGAATTTACAGGAAGAAAAACTATTTCAGAAATGGTTATACCAAATGTGGAAGTCATGACAGTATATGAAAATACTATAATGAGATGGTTTGAGGAAACTGTACAGAGAGAAGGTACATCAGAATTATTTGAAGCTATGATAGGAGAAAACTCTGACAAAGTAGAAGATGAGATTTGTATGTGGTTGAAAAAAAGTATAAGTTATCACGATACTCTTGAAAGTTTTTATCATGGTTTCTTAACTGGATTATTGTCCGGATATGATGGGTATGAGATAAAGTCAAACCGTGAAAACGGAAACGGAAGAACCGATATAACAGTGTGCGAATATTCGCAGAGAAAGCTGGCAGTAGTTATTGAAATAAAAATTGCTGATTCTTTCGGAGAACTTGAAAAGCAATGTGACAAAGCACTTATGCAGATAGAGGACAGAGGCTACTCAATGCAACTTGCAGATGACTATTACAAAAAAGTAATAAGTTACGGAGTGGCGTTTTGCGGAAAGTCGTGCAGAGTAAAAATGGGTAAGACTATAAAAAGAAGTTAAGTAAAAAAATAATGCGTGTACCGTTAAAGTGATACACGCATTATTTTTTATCTGATTAAGATTACTGCATCTTGTAGCTGTCGATCATTTTCTTAACCATCTGACCGCCGATAGAACCAGCCTGTCTTGCTGTAAGATCACCGTTGTAACCCTGCTTGAGTGTAACGCCTACTTCATTTGCAGACTCCATCTTAAAACGTTCCATTGCTTCTTTGCCCTTCTGAGTAAATTCACCTTTCATAATCGTGACTCCTTTTTTCTATTTTTTATTTGATTGTTTTGGTGCCGTGATATTATTATAAGCACTTGTCTTTAAAATATTTAAGGTAAATTTTGATTTATAAATCAGCAACTTTTGTATTGACTTATAAATAAAAATGATATATAATCAAAATAGTGTGCAACTTATATATTTTATAATTTTTAATTATAATAAGAGTTTGAAAAAAGTTTGAAAAATGATTTTGTGAATATTGCCGTGGGTAGTTTGTGTATGTGAATTAAAAATGGAGGTAATTTCATGAAAAAGTCTTTAAGGGTTGTGGCTTCTTTTGCGACATGTCTTTCTTTATGTGCGTCATTTTTTGCGGATAAAGTGGTAAAAGATGATGTTGTACACGCACAGGAAAATTATAATTGTTCTTTTGACAGCGGAATAGGTGACTGGAGCGGACGAGGTTCAGTTGAAGTTAAACAGAGTGCGGATAATGTATATTCCGGTTCGGCGTCGCTTAGTGTAAGTGGCAGAACAGATAACTGGAACGGTTGTCAGCTTCCTCTTGATACAGCAACTTTTTCTCCCGGAAGTACGTATTCTTTTTATTCTGCTGTATATAATGCAGGTCGAAGTGAAGCTGAGATGATGATGTCATTTCAGTATGATGTTGACGGAGAAACAAAGTATGACCATATAACTTCAAAAACAGTTTCATCGGGGAACTGGGCGATATTATCAAGTTCTGCATATACAATTCCTGCAAATGCAGAAAATCCTGTTCTTTATTTTGAAACAGCAAAGGGTTCTGCGTCATTTTTCATTGATGATGTAAAGATAGGTTCAAAGGGAGAGTTTATGGATACTATCATTACAGGTGAAAGTATGGGTGACCTCAACAATGATAACATGATAAATATTTCAGATTTTATTATCATGAAAAATCATATGATCGATTCAAAGCTTGGTGTGCCAAGACAGGCTGATGTAACAGGTGACGGTAATTTTGATATACATGATCTATTGTTGTTTTTTGAGTACCTTAACGGAAATCCGGTTGAGTTTAAAGAACCGCCTGTTGTTGAACCACCTGCTGATGAAAAAGATGATTTTGAATATAATTCTGCTGTAAGTTACAAATCAGCACCTGATTCATATCTCAAACCATGTTCACAGTCGGGTAAGGTTATAAAAGAAAGTTATTCGGGAATAAACGGAAATAAATCTCTTAATGTATATCTGCCGTACGGATATGATGAAAGTCAGAAATATGATATCTTCTATCTGATGCATGGTGGCGGAGAAAATGAAAATACTATTTTCGGTTCTGACGTAGAGCTTGACCTCATACTCGATAATATGATAATGAACGGTGACCTCGAACCTATGATAGTAGTAACTCCTACATTCAACGGCGGAAACTGTACAGCACAGAATTTCTATAACGAACTGAGAAAAGACGTTATTCCGTTTGTTGAGGGAAAATATTCTACATATGCCGAGTCTACTTCCGAAGCTGATATAGCAGCATCAAGAAAACATCGTGCATACGGTGGTTTCTCAATGGGTGCCGTATCAACATGGGCTGTAATGGCAAATTGTCTTGACCTTGTTGCTTACTATATGCCACTGAGCGGTGACCACTGGTCAGGAAACAGTGCAGACGATAAAGCTAAATCAATAGTAAATGCAATAGAAAAGTCCGGATACGAAAAAGATGAATATTTTATCTTCGCTGCAACAGGTTCTGAGGATATAGCTTATCCTAATATCGCACCTCAGATAGAAGCTATGAAAAAATATTCACACTTTACTTATACAGCTGATTTTTCACAGGGTAATTTCTACTTCCTTGTAGCACCGGGACTTACACACTGGTGGGGATATGTAAGACATTATGTATATGATGCTCTTCCTTATTTCTTCCACGAATAAAATATAATATGTATAAAAAAACAGTTGCTTTCAGGTAAGAGGGCAACTGTTTTTTGATTTTTTTGCAATAGTGCAGAGATATTTTTTGCATAAACTTATTATTTTCAGCAAACACTAAATCTGAGGTGGTAAAAATGGCGAAATGGGGAATGGAACGTTTTGAACAGACAGATACCCATTCTGAAAATGCTATAGATAAATCTTCTCAAAAACAGAGAAAATCAAAACATAGCAGTATCTATGCGAACCCTATTATCTCAGACGCATTGTTTACAACGCAGAAAGTTTATTATGCAGTGCCGTTTAAAAATGAAAAACCGATTTCAGAGGTTTATCCTGCTATAGATAATGACCTTGCAAGAGATAATATTGAAAATGACCTTACAGCAGCTGACATTCAGGATCTTTGAAAAAATATATTTTAAAAAGAAAACAGGAGAAAAAATTATGTCAATGATAAATAAGGAAATTTCAGATTTTACAGCAATGGCATTTCATAAAGGAGAATTTAAAACTATAGATAAAAAATCTGTACTCGGAAAGTGGAGCGTATTCTTCTTCTATCCTGCTGACTTTACTTTTGTATGTCCTACAGAACTTGAGGATCTCGCGGAAAAATATTCTGATTTCAAATCGGCAGGATGTGAGATATATTCAGTTTCTACTGATACACATTTCGTACACAAGGCATGGTATGATATGTCTGAACGTATCAAAAAAATCAATTATATAATGCTTGCTGATCCTACACACGCATTATCAAAAGATTTTGGCGTGTATATCAAATCGGACGGAATTGCAGAACGTGGTAGTTTTATTGTAGATCCTGAAGGAAAAATAGTAGCGTATGAAGTAAGTTCAGGCAATGTAGGAAGAAATGCAGATGAATTGTTCCGTAAACTTCAGGCGTGTCAGTTTGTAGCAGAACATGGAGATGAAGTATGTCCGGCAAAATGGCAGCCCGGTGCATCAACTCTTAAACCAAGTCTTGAACTAGTGGGGAAGTTGTAATGAATGAAACTCTGTATGATGTTATTATAATAGGCGGAGGCCCTGCCGGTCTGACAGCGGCTTTGTATCTTGGACGTTCAAGATACAGAGTACTTGTTATAGAAAAAGAAAAGCTTGGCGGACAGATCACCATTACTTCAGAGGTTGTTAATTATCCCGGTGTAGGAAGAGCGAGCGGCGAAGAACTTGCAGGGACGATGAGAAAACAGGCAGAAGAATTTGGTGCAGAGTTTATGAATGCCGAAGTTACAGGATTTGAATTTGGTAAAGATATAAAAACAGTTCGCACTGACAGGGGAGATGTGCATTGTTTCGGCGTGCTTGTTGCAACAGGTGCGCATCCCAGAAAGATAGGGTTTGACGGAGAAGACGAGTTTTCAGGACATGGTGTTGCATATTGTGCAACGTGTGACGGTGAATTTTTTACAGGTAAAGAAGTTTTTGTGATTGGCGGAGGGTTTGCCGCAGCAGAAGAAAGTGTTTTTCTTACCAGATATGCAAAACACGTAACTCTTTTGGTTCGTGAAGATGATTTTACCTGTGCAAAAGCTGTTGCAGATGAAGCAAGAAACCACGAAAAAATATCTGTTCTGTATAATACTGAAGTTGAGTCGGTTTCAGGTGATACAGTACTGAAAACGATCCGTTACCGAAATAATGTTACAGGCGAATTTACAGAATATAATGCAGACAGCGGAGATAATTTCGGTGTATTTGTGTTTGCAGGTTATGAGCCGGAAACGATGTTGCTTGAAGGTGTAGCGGAACTTGATAAACAGGGATATGTGATAACGGACGCAGAACATCGAACAAGTGTTGATGGCTTGTATGCTGCAGGTGATATTTGTGAAAAAAATCTTCGTCAGGTAGTTACGGCTGTCAGTGACGGTGCAGTTGCTGCGACAGCACTTGAAAAATATGTGTCTTCAATGCAGAAAAAAACAGGTATTGTTCCAAAGAAAAACGATGCTGTAAAGTCAGAAAATAAAAATGATAAAAATACAGCTTATATGGAAGATGAGTTTTTTACCAGAGAAATATGTAAGCAACTGGATTCTGTTTTTTCAAAAATGGAGAAGAATATTATACTGAAACTTTATCTTGATGACAAGCCTGCTTCTGATGAATTGAAAGCCTATACAAATGCTATAGCAAAAAGAAGTGATAAGATTTCAGTTGTGATCGCAGATGATGATAAAACAAAAAAATATTTACCTTGTGTGCAGATATGCAGAGAAGATGGTTCAGAAACAGGCCTTTCTTTTCATGGTGTACCAGGCGGTCATGAATTTACTTCATTTATTTTAGGGATTTATAATATTGCAGGACCGGGTCAGATGATAGAGGATAAGGAAAGAACGGATATATCTTTAATTAACAAACCGATAAATATACAGATATTAGTTACTCTTTCGTGCAGTATGTGTCCTGAGCTTGTAATAGCCGCACAGAAAATTTCAGCTGAAAATCCTCTTGTAACAGCTGAGATCTTTGATGTAGGATATTTTAATGAGCTTAGAGAAAAATATCAGGTTATGAGCGTCCCATGTCTTATTGTTGATGATAAAGTAATTTCTTTTGGTAAGAAGAATCTTTCGCAGCTTCTTCAATTAATTAATAAATAAAAAAATCGGATTGTTTTAAACAATCCGATTTTTTATTTATATAAAATCTAAATTATGCACCAAATCTTGCTGTAGCAACCGGAACACCAACACCCATTGTAGATGTAACTACGCAGGACTTGATATATGTTCCCTTAGCAGCAGCCGGCTTAGCCTTAACGATAGCGTCCATAAGTGTAGAGAAGTTCTGATCGAGCTTTTCTGCACCGAATGAAGCCTTACCGATTGGGCAGTGGATAATGTTTGTCTTGTCAAGACGGTATTCGATCTTACCAGCCTTAGCTTCTGTAACAGCCTTAGCTACGTCAGGAGTAACTGTACCAGCCTTTGGGTTTGGCATAAGTCCACGAGGACCGAGAACCTTACCGAGACGACCAACGAGACCCATCATATCAGGGGAAGCGATTACTACGTCAAAGTCCATCCAGTTTTCCTTAACGATCTTGTCAACGAGATCCTGTCCACCAACGAATTCAGCACCTGCAGCCTTAGCAGCTTCATACTTGTCTTCCTTACAGAATACGCAAACTCTTACCTTTTTACCTGTTCCGTTAGGGAGTACAACAGCGCCACGAACCTGCTGGTCAGCGTGTCTTGAGTCAACACCAAGACGAACGTGTACTTCGATTGTTTCATCAAATTTAGCCTTTGCATTATTGCAAACTAAATCAAGAGCTTCTACAGAATCATAAAATTTATCAGCTTCAACAGTTTTCTTACTGTCAACATATTTCTTGCCGTGTTTCATATTTATCCTCCTATAAAGTGGTAATACCGAAAAGCTTGAACGCTGTTTTCGGTTAGCGGAAAGTTTCCTCCCACCATTAGATAAAATACAATCAATTATATTTTGAATGTATTACAAATGTTATTAGTCAACTACTGTAACGCCCATTGAACGAGCTGTACCAGCGATCATGCTCATAGCTGCTTCAAGACTACCTGCGTTGAGGTCAGGCATTTTCTGTTCAGCAATCTTCTGAACCTGTTCCTTAGTGATGCTAGCTACCTTTGTCTTGTTAGGTACGCCAGAACCGCTTTCGATACCGCAAGCCTTCTTGATAAGAACAGCTGCCGGTGGTGTCTTTGTTACGAAAGTGAATGTACGGTCAGCATATACTGTGATAACAACAGGAATGATAAGACCGATGTCATTCTTTGTTCTTTCGTTAAATTCCTTTGTAAAGGCCATGATATTAACACCATGCTGACCCAAAGCAGGACCAACCGGTGGTGCAGGTGTTGCCTTACCTGCAGCGATCTGTAATTTTATATAGCCAACGACTTTCTGTGCCATGGTTTTTTGCACCTCCATAATGTGGTAAACGACGAGATAATAGAACTAAAATTTTATCTCTCCCACTCGACTGAAATCCAGTCACAAAAAATAAAGTTTACATTTGAATGATTTAAATATCGTCCAGCTTCATAACCTGTGTAAGATTTAAAGTAGCCGGAGTTTCACGGCCAAACATCGAAACAAGAACATCAACTGTTTTGTTTTCAACATCAACCTTTTGTACGACGCCTACAAATCCGTCCATAGCAGTACCAGATACACGGACATTGTCTCCGGGAGCAATGTTTACTTCAACTGTACCTGACTCAAGACTTACGCCGAGAGCTTCAACTTCTCTTTCTGAAAGAGGAGTTGGTTCAGATGCAGGACCGACAAAGCCGGTAACACCTCGTGTATTTTTTACTATATACCATGAATCGTCTGTATAGACCATCTTCAGCAGAACATAGCCCGGAAATGTTTTTCTTTCCACTTCTCGTGCTTTGCCATCGGTAATTTCAGTTACTTTTTCAGTAGGTACTCTTACCTCAAGAATTAAGTCGTGAAGCTTTCTGTTTTCCACAACTTTTTCAATGTTCTGTGCTACCTTATTCTCATAGCCAGAATAAGTGTGAATTACATACCATTTTGCCGCTTCGGACATCAAAATTACCTCCTTGGTGTCTGCTTATCTGTTTAATATCAACTTCAACAAGAACGCTAAAAGCGTATCAAGTCCGCCTACAAAAGCTCCAAGAACTACAATAGTTACAAGAACTACTGAAGTATTGTTGATAACCTGCTTTTTTGTAGGCCAAACAACCTTCTTGAACTCACTTTTGAGATCCTTGAAGTATTTTGCAACCTTACCCGGTTGCTTTTTCTGGTCTTTTGATTTACCAGACTTTGCCGGAGACTTATCTTTCTTCGAATCGGACTTTTTGGTGTTTTCCTTATCCGAAGACTTCTCAGATTTCAATTCGTCTTTTTTTGACATAAAACTGACCTCCGGTCCTTACTTTGTTTCCCTGTGCAGAGTGTGTTTTCTACAGAATTTGCAATGTTTGTTCATTTCGATTCTGTCAGGGTCATTCTTCTTGTTTTTCTTAGTGTTGTAATTGCGCTGCTTGCATTCTGTACAAGCCAATGTTACCTTAACTCTCACGTGTCGGCACCTCCTGAATGAATTTATACTTCTTCTGATTCAAGAACCGTTTTTAAACGATTCTGTCGGCCTCCCTCTAAAAATGGTGAGTGTATATTCTGCTAAAAATACGCAAAAAAATATACCCCACAAAGAGGTAATTTAATTTTAACATGTATTTTAAAAAAAGTCAAGGTTTTTTGAGAAAAATAATAATAATGAAAATCTGAAAATATTGTGCATTTCAATGGCTGTATATGTAAAATAAACATGAAATCATCACATTTATTTCACATGTTTTTCAGTCAATACAGTCAATAATGATTGAAATTAACTGTGAAAAATGTTATAATAAAAATATATTATTGTGTGAAAAAATATTTTAAGGAGTTGATATTATGACGGTAGATACTAAAGATCTGGTCGCTACTATTGCGTATCTTATAGGCATCAAGAAACATATTGTTGAAAATTGTTTTGATGAAGAATGCCATGATACACTGCAGAAACTATATAATGATCAGAATGCAACAACAATAAGATATCTTTGCAAACTACGTACTACATTAATGCAGAAATTCAAAAAAACAGATGATGAAATGCGTTATAATCTGAAAAATCTCAATCGTATAGAATGGTATGATGCAGAAAATATTGCACAGCTTGAAAAATGGGGTATACAGATAATACAGCCAAATTATCGTTCGGAAAAGTATATCCTGGATTTTACAAGATTAATAGCAGAAAATATTGAAAAATGTCGTGGATTATTTTATGATTGGGTAAACTGGGATTATATAAAAGAATTATTTTATGCTCCGAAATATAATAAAGCTAATGTATTAAAAAAAGAATTTGACAAATATATGGCCAATATGGAATACTATCCGTTTCAGATGTATATTCACTGGATCCCAAAAGATTATGGCAGTATATTATATACAGACGGAAAATTTATCAGTATACTTTATCAGATGCATAACGATCACTTTGAAGATAAAAGTAAATTCAAAGACGCTACGGAAGATACCAAGAGTTCCATATACGAATTTATTGATGAAAGTTATAAAACTGCAATAGTAGTAGATTGCGAAAATTCAGATGTATTTAAACTGTATGGCGTTCTGAAAAATCTTAATCAGGACGAACTTTCAAAAATTGAAAAAATTATTTTATATGATGATTATCATACATCGGAGGGCTGGGACTGGCTTAGCAAGTTTACCAAGATACCTGTTGAACATATTGAAGTTGAACGTGTTACCGACAGCAAGTCACTTGTCGATATAAAACTTACAGCAGGTATATGCAAGATTTTTTATCAGAATCAGATCGATTCATTTATATTGTTTTCAAGTGATTCTGATTACTGGGGACTTATTTCATCACTTCCTGATGCAAATTTCCTTGTAATGTATGAGTATACAAAGTGTGGACAGGCTATAAAAGATGCACTCACTCAGAGAGGAGTGTATCATTGTTCAATTGATGATTTTTGTTCGGGAAATATTGAAGAATTCAAAAAAGCGGTTTTATTTGATGCACTTGAAAGATATATTCCGGATATATTTAATATAAATGGTCGTGAACTTGCGAAAAAAATATATTCTGAAACCAGAGTAATCGCAACAGAAAAAGAAATTGAACTTTTCTATAACAAATACATAAAAACTTTACGCCTGAAGGTTGATACAGACGGAAACTTCAAAATAGAAATTGCAAAATAAAAAAAGGCTGGTCGTTTATGAAAAAAAATAGTATCAGGATACTTGTTGAAGGGGCTGCAATGGTGTCACTTGCAACAATACTGAGTTATATAAGAATTTTTAAGTTCCCGACAGGTGGTTCGGTAACACTTCTTTCCATGCTTCCCATAGTTGTTTTCAGTATGAAGTATGGTGTTAAAAAGGGAATATTTGTTTCTTTTGTATTTGCTCTTGTACAGCTTTTACAGGGAATATCCGAGGGGCTTTTTGGTTGGGGACTTACTGCACCGATGCTTGTTTCATGCATACTGCTTGATTATATTGTAGCGTTTACGGCTATAGGTCTTTCTGGTATGTTCAGAAATAAAGGTGCAGCCGGACGAATGGCAGGGACAGTTACAGCGCTTATCCTCAGATTTGTCTGTCATTTTTTAAGCGGTGTTGTTATATGGGGAACTGTAGGTGAATTGTGGACAGGTTTTTCTATAAATAATGTATTTTTATACAGTCTTATTTACAACGGAATATATATGCTTCCGGAAATAATCTTTACAGTAATAGGCGCACATGCTTTGTTTACAGTGCCACAGACAAATAAATTGCTGACAGAATAAAGTTTGATAAAAACGAAAACAGGAGAGTTCTAAAAAAAAATTCTCCTGTTTTTTATTATGTGCAAGTAATCTCTGTTTTTTTGGGAGTTTAAGATAATACATAAAAATATGCACCTTCGGAAAGTGTTTGATTTTTGAAGGTGCATTTATATTAGTTTGATTATATAAAACTTCCTATTTTACTGATAGTTTCGATATCGGAGTTTATAACAATAATATTTTCGACGGGTTTAAATTCACTGTTATCAGGTGTGTTTTCTGCTATGTTCTCATCAGTTGCGGGTGTATCTTTTTTTAAATCAATAGTTCTGTCTTTTGAGGAGTATGCAGAAACTTTATTATTTACAGGAACAGTGGCTGAAACACCGTTATTTTTATTATGGTTTATCGGTACAGTAGCAGCGATGTTGTTGCTTATTGGAATAGTAGCGTTTAATTCCTCAGTTTTGTTTGTTGCATCTGTATCCTGAAGATTGTTTATTTTTACTAAAACAGTGGCATCTGTTTTGTTATGTGCCACTTCTGTTCGTGGTGGAATTCGTATGGTGGCTGTTTGTTTTTCAGCGTATACCGGTTTTTGTGTACTTCCTTTTTTATTGTTTTCGGTCGTACTAAGATCGCTAAGGTTTAGAGTTGTTTGGGGAATGTATATATTATCAGGGTTTTTATTTATCTTCTTTTGTTGAAAATAAAATTTCAGCAGATAAAGATAGTTGTACTTAAAAGAAAGTATGAGTGTAACCAGAAACATTATTGTTCCGCTGCTAAAAAGAAATATCGATAAATTTCTCCATAATACAGGATTCACTCTATCACCTCGCTTGTGCCTTTTGAATTAATATTATATGATATTTTAATTTTTTCTTCTGTATCATAAAGCATATTTAATATTTCGTTTTTCAATTCATATGCATTTCTGTATGATTGCTCCCCAAACGGTTCCATTACGGGTGTGCTGTTTACTTTTTCTTTCAGAAGATTGAAGAAATTTATCTGTTCATCATAAGAAATACCTGAAACAGCAAATTTGTTTGCATAACTTAACTGTGCACTTACTGCTGTATTATATGTTTCCATGAGTATCAGTTCATTATTAGCTTCATTTTCGTCTATAAAACGAACCATATCATTTAGATTGTCCCAGAAGTCTTTGTAAGCTTTTGAGTCATTGCCTTCGCGTATCATGTTCTGAATGTTTTTGTAGAAATTACCTATGTTGTAGTATATACTTGCCATCTGATAATTTCCTTCATCATGATTTTTAAGAGCATCACCGTTTTGTGCTTTATCAAAGTATGCAACAGCGGAAGTCATTCGTGTGGTTACATTATCATAATTACTATCTGAACCGTAGTCAAGATAATACCAGCATAACTTTCCTGCTTCAAATTCTATGATTTCATAGATGCCGTTTTCTCTGAGTAATTCGGAGTTTTCAGATATTATTTTGTCGATATATTCTTTTTCATCTTTTCTGAAAAGCAGATCTTCTTTATACGCTTCAAAGATTCCCGTATATCCTTCGAGTTTTCCAGGATTAAGCTCAAGAGCCTGACGATAGTATGCTATTTTTCGTTTTGTATCGGATGCTGTCTGTGCGTTGTTTATGTATCGTTCATAGCTTGCTTCGTGCAGTGTCTGATAGTAGAAGAAAGATGAAATACCACCTGCGATCATAAGCAGTGATACAAGAAAAGAAACGCTGATTTTTTTAATAAAGCTGTGATTTGAAATACTTTTCAGATCATTGAAAAGTTCAGCGCATGACTTGTATCTGAGAGAAGGAGAGTCATTTACACATTTTTTTATTATACGTTTAAGACCAATATTGATCGATTTATCATCAAGAATAAATCTTTCGTTTGACGGAACAAAATCATCAGGAGAATCGCCGTTATTTCTGTAAACAGGTTTTGGTCTTCTGCCTGTTACCATGTAATAGATAGTCGCTCCTATATTGAAGATATCAGTTGTTCTGTCAGGGATAACTTCTTCAAACTTTGCCTTGAATTGTTCAGGTGCCGCATATTCGGGAGTGTATGCAACAGTTGCAGTGCCTTCGGTTATCGTTGCACCAAAATCAATAAATTTAAGATGACTGTATTTTTTTGATTTGTCAAGATTTTTGTAATCACCGGCATTGCTTATAACCATTATGTTATCCGGTTTCATATCACTGTATATCTTGTTGTTATCGTGGATAAATGAAACAAAGTTGCATATATCCATGGAATATTCAGCTATTTTTTTAAATGACAGATTTGATTTTTTTACATGAATATTCATGTCTATTCCGTCTATAAAGTCCATTACAACAAAAAGTGAATTCGGAATATCATCAAATCTGAGACGGTCTATTATATTAGGAATGAAGTTGTTACTGTTATTATTCTGATAAAGGTCGGCCATCAGACGTGTTTCCATTTCTTTTTCAACGATAGCTTCGCCAAAAACTTCTTTTACTGCTCGTACAGCATTTCCGGCACTAAGGTCAAGTGCTTTATAAACGACGGAAGTACCGCCTTTTCCTATCACGGATTTTATCAGATATCTGTCACCGAGAGTAGTTCCTTCTTTTAACAAGTACTGGACAGCTCCTTTCTGTTTATCTGTTTATACTATCTTTACTATAAGTGATGTGATGTTATCGGTTTCGCCTCTTGTGATAACGGTTTTGGTTAGATTTTTTAAGATATTTTCCGAGCTTTCCTTGTCGGTGATACGTAAAGGGCAGAGGTTTTTTTGTATTTCGTTATTGGTAAGTTTTTTTCTGAAACCGTCAGAGCAAAGCATATAGCATACATCGTGTTCATATTCCTGAAGTATATAATCGTATGATATATCTGTAAAATCAGCACCAAGGCATTTTGTGAGCTGATTCTGGCGTTCATCGTTATTCGCCATTTCTTCGGTAAGCAGACCTTCTCTTACTTCTTCGCCTACTATTGAGTGGTCTTCGGTTATTATTGAAATATTTTCATTTGTAATTTTATAAGCTCTTGTATCTCCGACATGAGCAGTCAGTATTTTATTGAGGTCAGGGAATATGAACATTGCTGTCAGTGTAGTGCCGAGCATTTTTAAATTTGACGATGAATATGCGTTAATATTTTCGTTCATCATGTGTATATGTTCATCAAGTTTTTTACGTATTTCAAGGATATTTGTATTTGCCCTGATGAGCGTTGTCAGAATATTGTCAAACCATTCCGATAAACCGTATATTGCATAGGAACTGGCAGCCTCTCCGTCTGAAAGACCGCCCATTCCATCGCATATGGCACACATTATGAATATGTTGTCTTTATATTCAAATGATTTTATACATAGTGCATCTTGATTTTTTTCTCTGAACGGACCTATATCCGTATAGTATGCTGAAATATATGACATTTTATCTCCTTAGCTTTTGATGTAGAATATATATTTTTGATCATTTACAGAAATAGAACAGCCTGAATACAAAGCATATGTAACATTTACGGGTATATTTTCTGTTTCTAAAAAGAGTGAAGAACAGGAATTGTTTTTTAAACATATGTCTTTCTGAATCCTGATTATCGAAACTCCGTCAAGAGAAGGGTGTGAAAAAGGAAAATCTTTTATATATATTAAATTTCCGCTGGCTTCTTCACGCATATATGCAAGGTAATCATTGCTGAGTTTCTGAGGTTTTACATAACAGGTCTGTGATACCTCAGCTCTTATTCCGGGTTTAACATCTGATTTGTGAAATGTGAGAGGAAAATCGTTTATAAAGAATGTTATACCGTCTGAAAGTACCTCGGATACAATTTCACGATTATCTATAAATGTTCCGTTTGCCGAATTTGTATCCTTTATATAGTAGTCATCTCCTTTTGAGAAAATCTCAGCATGAAAACCTGATACATGAGGGTCGTTTATTACCAGGTTATTGGCCTCGTTTCTGCCGATTTTAAAAGGAAAACTGTCTATAATATGTTTCTGACCGTATTTGTCTGTTATGAAAAGTTCACCGACATTTCTCTGGATCTTTACGGTAGCAGAAGATATAGACTGATTTGTTGTCACAGGAGTTATAGGTGTGGTTTTATTTATTTCGTCATTAAGATCAGCAGGCTGTAAAGGAGCAGTATTGTGTTTTTTATCAGTTTTTTTGTTGTTGTATCTGTTGTCGGGTGCAGTTTTTCTTATATCTTTTTCATGCAGAAAATTGTAGAGATCATTATATGAAAAACCTGAATTTTTATCTTTGCTTTTCTTTTGAATAAATATATGCTTGTCTAAAAATTCGCCGTATTTATTAAGTGCATTTCCGTCTGATGTTACTATAGAACTGTTTTTATTAAGGTCATAGAGAAATTTTACTATGTTTGATGAATAGTTTCCGTTTATTACAGGGGCGTATGCCATGTATATTTTTTCATATACCGGATCATAGAAAGTATATTTTAAAGAACATATTAAGTTATTTACAGGCATCGTCGCTTTACAGCATTTTTCATAGATCTGCTGTATCTGCGATACAATATTAAAATATTTTTCCTGAGATACAGGAGTTTTTATATATTCTGAAAGACATACGAGATTGCTTATTTCGTATGTGAGTTTATTTATATTTCCTGATTTTGTCCATGTTACTCCGAGAAGTCCGTAGTTATTGTCTTTTTTTAAAATCTGAAGAAGACTTTCGTTTATCTGTTCTTTTTTCTTCATAGACAAAATTAAAAAAGTTTTTTCATTCTGATATACTGTCTTTAGTTTGAAAGTGTTATTTCCCAACATAATTCTGTACTGCCTTTTTAAAAAATAGTAATCTTTACATTATAATATTATATATGTTTTGTAATGTTTTTGCAATACATTTTCAAAAAAATGGTCGATGAGTATATAAATTACGTGAAAATTAATAAAATATATATGTGTTTTTATTATATATTTTACCGTAAGTATAACAATTATAAGCAAACCTGTTTTGAGTTGACATTATTATAATTTTTCTGTACAATTATTTGAGATGGAAAAATATCTGATACAAAGGAGAGAGAATATGGAGATCATGAAAAAAGATAGTATTTCCGGAGAAGAACTTGGAATGTATATAATTAAAAATGATATATACACTTATTCCGGTATAAAAGTTGATGATAACGAATATCCGATAAGTCAGGAAAATTTTAATATATTGCTTGAAAAAATAGATGATGTTGAAGATGCTGACATTCTTGAATGTTATGTTCAGTTACAGTCATTTGTACAGCGTTCTCAGGCTATGGCAAATGCATATAATCAGCAGGCTCAGAACGGTTGCTGTCGTATTCTTATGTATATGTCACAGGCAAGTCAGGTTGAGCATGCCAGAAAAATGATAGAATATCTGCCGATGATAATGACCGAATCGCAGTTCAGAAAGATGCGTAATCCCGGCAGAATTGCACGTATGAGAGGGGTAGCTGTTGTAGCTGAAAATTTTCCGTGCCGACCGGGGTGTCTTGACGTAAATGATGAATTTATACCGCCCGAAATAGACTGCTTTCAGGAGATGGCAAGTCTTGAGTATATAGAGAAAATGAAGGACAGGATAGAATATTTCCGAAACGAACTTATGATACCGGGAGTCAGATATCATTTAGCTTATAATGTACTCTACAAGCTTATAGCCGAGCGTATAAATATAGATGAGTTTACTGTTTTTTGTGTTGATTCCGGTGAAATAATAGAACAGATAAATGAGATAAACACCCACAAAAAACGTTTTGCACAGGAAATAGCTGGTGAAGGTGAAGAATATGCAAACAAAGTACGTATTCTTAATGATGTATTCAGAGAAATCGATATAGATGCTTTATATCCGTCTGATAAAAATATATCAACAGTAAGAGAAATTCTTTCAGATATCAATGTATTCAGAACATCTATGGATCAACTTGTTGAGATACTTGCAGGTGCAGAGGGGTAAAAATGACATCAGTAAAAAAGGGAATTGACGGAAAATCAAATGCTATAGGCGAAATTCTTACTACCGATCTGAAAATAAGTTCGGCTGTAAGAAACAAGTTCGGAATAATGAGACAGTCATCTGCAACAAATAAACTTGCAATGATGAAAACAGCAGTTCATGCTCAGGCAGACAGTGAAGATATTCTTGAAGTCGAAAACGGAAATCTGAAAGTTACACTTGAAAACTTTTCTACACTCGGAAACGGTTTGAAGACAACGACACACCGACTGGTTGACGCAATAATGCTCAGAGCTACTGAGTCAGGATTGAAAGAACGTGTGGTTTATCTTTCTATCGAGGAATATATGAATATGTGCGGTCTTAAAAATCTCAGAGAAATGAGAAAGCAGGTAAACGCAGAACTGAGAACTCTTGAAAATATGCATATAACATTTAATAAATCGTCAAATCGTGAACAAAGTTTTGACGATATAAAAATCTGCGAAAATACGGATATAAAAAATAATTATATAATATTTACATTCAGCAACGAATTTTTCAGGGTAATGAAGAGTATGCCCGTTATGCCTTATCCTATGAAACTTTTTAATATAAATAACAAACGTAATCCTAACAGTTATTACTTTTTGAAGAAGTTGGCAGAGCATAAAAAAATGAATTATTTCAAGAAAAATTCAGATACGATAAGCGTAAAAACACTTCTCGAATGTACTCCTGAACTTCCGACTTATGATGAAGTTATTTCCGGTGACAGAGCGATCGCACGAAGGATAATAGAACCTTTTGAGCGCGATCTGAACGAACTTGAAGATGTTCTGAAGTGGGAGTACTGTCATTCAAACGGAACTCCGCTTACAGATGATGAGATAGATAATTTTAATTATCATATATTTTATAATCTGATGCTCAGGATAAAATGGATCGATTATCCTGAACTACAGAAAAAAACAAAGAGCAAAAAGAAAGTAGGTGTCTGAAAAATTGAATCTGATCACGCTTATTCAGAACAGATCTGTAAGTATGATTACATTGCCTGACAAAAAAGAGGGATACTACAATATAGAGTATTTCAATAAGGACGGAGAAAAAGGTTCTATAAATATAGAAGGTTCATGTAATGAGTGGAGAATATATTCTACTGATAAATACAGACTTACAAGCGATAAAAAAAATAATGATGAAAAAGAGTCGCATACCATTTCCGAAAATGATATTTTTGAAATATATGTCGAAGGTGAAGAATGTATAATTCTTTCAGAGCCGGTCGTAAGACAGCGATGCAAGTATAAAAAACTTTTTCTGAAAAACGAAAATGCTGTAATAACTATAGGACAGCGAAGTTCAAATGTCATATGTATAAATAATCCTTACGTATCGGGAGAACATGCAAAAATAACAAGAGAAAACGGACGATGGTCTGTATCGGGCGGAAAAAGCAAAAACGGAACGTTTGTAAACAACAAACGTGTTGATGATGCAGAACTTGTTCCGGGTGATGTAGTGTTTATACTTGGATATAAGTTTATAATAGGTTATGATTTTATAGCAGCAAATATTTATGATAAATCTGTAACATATGATTCGGCTGTTTTTCGTGAAAAATCCGACATACCCGAAACCAGTATGATGCCGGCTGTCGCTTTTGAGAAAAGAGGCTGTTTCTATCGTACAATAGACCTGAAAAATGAAAAATTTACGCCTCAGGTTATTGAACTTGAAATGCCGCCAACGCCTGACAGTAAAGAAAAGCAATCACTTCTTTTAAGGCTCGGTCCGTCTGTCACTATGTGTTCGGGTTCGGTACTGGTTGCAGGTTATTCTGTACTTGCGGCATATTATCGTGGAACAGGATTTTCATATGTTGTTCCTTCTATAATTATGGCAGGAACTATGATAAGTTCAGCTATTGTATGGCCTTTTATACTTTCTCATTTTGAAAATAAAGCTAAAAAGAAAAAAGAGAAAGAACGATATGAATTTTATACCGATTATATAAATACAATGCGTGGAGAGATAAAGCGTTTTATAAATGACGAGTCTGATATGACAAACGACATTTATTATCCGGCCGACCGTTGTGCAAGGCTTGCGATCGGAACTGACGGAAAACCTGACAGATATCTCTGGAGCAAAAATATTTCAAATAATGATTTTCTTACTTTGTGTGCAGGAACAGGTGACAAAGAGCCTTTGCTTGAGCTGAAAGTTCCGCCAAAAAAACTTGCCACTAAAAGTGATCCTCTTTGTGACAATCTTTATCAGCTTGCAAGCGAAGAAAGAAAATTAAAAGATGTAAATATTACTTTTTCATTAAAAGAAGGACGTATATGCGGTTTTACCGGAGAGCGTCACAATATGATATCGTTTGTGAGATCACTTATGGTTCAGCTTACATCGCTTTATAGTTATGATGAACTGAAGATCATCGTTGTTTATAATGAGGAAGAAAAAGAACAGTGGGATTATGCACGCTGGTTTCCTCATGTGTGGAGCAATGATAATACTTTCAGATATATTGCTTCAAAAAATCAGGATCTCAAAGAACTTTCAGTACAGCTTGAAAAGGAAGTCACCGCCAGAACAGAAGGAGAAAAAACAGATATACCTCATTTTCTTGTGGTGCTTGCTGATATGGAACTTGCTGAAAAGATAGAACCTTTGATAAATATAAGGAAAAAATACAAGGATATAAGATTCAGTATATTTACTTTATTCGGCATGAGAAATTATATAGATTCAGATATAATTTTTGATATAAAGTCAGATGAAAAATCGTGTATGTATATTCGTGAAGAAGAAGGATACAAAGAACAGATTTTTGAATATGACAGAATAGATGATGATGTTTTCAACGATTACATGATAAGCATATCAAATATTCATCTTGATTTATTTTCACAGCGTTACAAGCTTCCGCAGATGCTTACATTTCTTGAAATGTTTAAGGTTTCAAAAGTTGAACACCTCAACTGTCTTACAAGATGGGTCGAAAACGATCCGTCAAAATCCCTGCAGACACCTATAGGTGTAAACCAGTCAGGTGACAGCTTTTATATAGACCTTCACGAGAAATTTCACGGGCCTCATGGTCTTATTGCCGGAACAACAGGTTCAGGCAAGAGTGAAACAATAATTACATTTATCCTGTCACTTGCAGTAAACTATAGTCCTGAAGAAGTATCATTTCTTATTATAGACTACAAAGGCGGTGGTCTTGCCGATGCTTTTGAAAATATAGAAAGAATAGAAAGAGATGGCGTTATTGAAGAAAAAACCGTAAGACTTCCTCATTTGTGCGGAACTGTTACAAATCTTGACGGCGCTACTATAGAAAGATCAAGAATATCTATCGAAAGCGAACTTAAAAGAAGACAAAACCTTTTCAAGACAGCAAGAAAAATTTCAAATGAAGGTACAATGGATATATACAAATATCAGAAACTTCGCAGAGCAGGAGCTGATCTTGAAGTTTTACCGCATCTTTTTATCGTTTGTGATGAGTTTGCAGAGCTGAAAACACAGCAGCCTGAGTTTATGGATTCGCTTGTAAGTACAGCACGAATAGGACGTAGCCTTGGTGTTCATCTTATACTTGCCACACAGAAGCCTGACAGTGTTGTAAGCCCTCAGATCTGGAGTAACTCAAGGTTTAAAATATGTCTTAAAGTTCAGGATAAAGCAGACAGTGCGGCTGTTATCCACTGTCCTGATGCTGCGGAAATTTCGACAACAGGTCGTTTTTATCTTCAGGTCGGATACAATGAATTATTCAGTCTCGGTCAGTCTGCGTGGTGCGGAGCTGACTATATTCCAAAAGATTCATTTATCGATGAGTTATCAAAAAAAGCTGAACTTATAAATAATACCGGAACAGTAGTATGTGAGAGAAAAATAAAATCAGATTCTGTAAATCTCAATGAAAATGTTATTTCCGAACTTGTTGCCATACGTCAGTATCTCATATCGATCTCAGGAAATATTGCTATAAGACCGCTCTGGTTACAGCCTATAGAAAGTAAGATATCTTTACATCGACTATACAGTGAATATAATGATGAAAATCTCGAATATGAACTTGAGCCGGTGATAGGAAAATGGGACGATCTTTACGAAAGAAAACAGGAAATAATGACGGTACCTTTTTCAAAGAGCGGAAACCTTTGTGTATATGCTTCTTCGGGAAGTGGTATGGGTATGTTTTTTACATCACTTGTTTATTCGCTTGTATGCAGTTATACAGCAGAGCAGGTAAATATTTATATACTTGATTTTGATTCAGGATTTTTAAAAGTTTATGAAGATGCACCTCAGGTAGGCGATATTGTTTTTTCTGACGAAAAAGAAAGTGTACTTCTTATACTTGAAAAACTCAGAGATGAAATAACTGCAAGAATCAAACTCTTTGCGCCATACGGCGGTGAATACAGCGAATATTGCAGGCGTTCCGGAAAAACTGTTCCGAACATAGTACTGATCTTGAACAACTATGCAGCTTTTGCAGAAGAATATGATTCTTATATTCCTGAACTCTCGTATATTTCAAGAGAAGGGCTTAAGCGAGGAATATATTTTGTTTTAGGTACAAATTCAGTAAATATAAATTCAAGATTAAGACAAAACTTCAATCAGAATTTTATGCTTCGTATGAATGACAAAACGGATTATTCTATGGTTCTCGGAAGAACAGGCGGAATTATCCCGGCAGAATATCAGGGAAGGGGTCTTGTCAGATACGGAAATAATGTTTATGAGTTCCAGACAGCTGAGATATATGAAGAAAATAGCGAAAATATAGATGATCCTGTTACACTGATAAAGAAACAATGTGAAACTGCAAGAAAAAAATGCAGTAAAACATCAGTAAAATACATAAAAAAATTCACTTCCTGTTCATACAGTGATATAAAAGAAAAGGCAGGAAGCATTTCACAAGTACCTCTCGGTCAGTATTCTGACAGTGAAAGCATTTATACGGTTGATCTCAGAGATACATATATAACATTTGTGTCGTCTGATTCAAAAGATAAGCTATCAGCGTATGCAGGATATATAGCGGAAGTTATAGCAGCTGACAGTGATGTTGATGTCGTAGTGATAGATCCTCAGGGAAAAGTTTATGTTGAGGAAAAAGAAAATATAACTTATGTTTCTTCAAAAGAACAGCTTGAAAACTGGCAGGAATATTATCATAAACTCTATCTTGAAAGAGATGTCGCACTGTATCAGGACAACTTGGGTGAATGGAAACTTCCTGATGGATATCGCAATCTGTATATAGTGATAAATAATTTTGAAAGTCTTTCAGATCACAGCATGAATTGTGCTGTTCGTATAATAGAAGCTATGCTTGGCTGTGAAATTCACAATATACATTATATAGTTGCCGATACACCTGGTGATATGAAATCTCCAAGGGGTTGTTATGACAGAATAATAGTAAGAGGCAAAAATGATAAAGCATTATTCATTGAAAAAAATGCACATGATGATTGGTTTGACAGCCTTGGAATATGGCTTGGAGAGGGATTCAGGAGTCAGGATCTTTTTGAAGTTGAAGACAGGAGAGATACAGAGTCAGACAATAAATATGCTTTTATAGTATCGCATAAAAAGCTAAAAGAAAAAATATATTTGCCGGAGGAACGATATGGAAAATAAGGTGCTTACAGAAATTTATCTTGCTGCCTCAGGTAAATCATATGATATATATCTTTCAGAAGATATGTATGTTTACGAAGCAGTAAAACTTCTTTCGGAAATTTTTGATGAGATATCCGAGGGCTTTTTCAGTAGCGGAGATATAAATTTTTTGTGTGACAGACATACAGGAAAGATATATCCTTCTGACAAGACTTTAAGACAGCTTCAGATAAAAAACCACAGCAGTCTTATGTTTGTATAGATATAAAAATAAAAAAATGAGGGTAATTTACAGCGTACAGTATGGCATACAACAGCCGGATGGTTGGTGAAAAACAGCTAAAAATTTTTCAAAACACTTGTTTTCGTGGTTTCATATGATATTTGTTTTTTAAAATAACTAAAATATTAAGAGATGCGTTTTTAAAAAAAGAAAAATAACCGATATGCTATAATATAATCACAGGTTAAACACTTGTAGAAAAAAATAAAAATAAAAGATATCGGAGGAAAAAAACATGAAAGACAACAGCAGATCATTAGTACAGGGAATTGGCGCATTGAATACAGCGTCATCAAATATCAGGAATCAGTCCGAACATTTTCTTACAAAGTATACAGCGTTCTTCAAAGAGGTAGAAGGAAACCTTTCAACAAACTGGGTTGGCTCAGGTTCAAAAGAGTTTATAGAAAAGGTAAATGAGATGAGACCAAAGTATCAGGAAATGTACAATCTCATGAACACATACGCATTCTTCCTCAATCAGACAGCAGACGCTTATGAAGAGCAGGCACAGGATATAGCAAACGAAGCAAAGAGTCTTGTATTTGAATAAACACAAACAAAGAAAGGTAAATAAAAGGTGATAGACATGATGAAATCAACAGAAAGAATTTTTATAAATCCACAGGCAATAAGAAGCAGCTCAGCAGTTATGAAACTACATAACAGAGAGATGAGAGAAATACTCAGTGATTTTTCAAAGGAAATCCAGAAGCTTGATCTTAACTGGGATGCACTTGGTGCAACAGAAATGGTAGAATCATTTGAAACACTCAAACCACAGTTTGAATCATTTGATAACTATGTTAAGAAGGTTACAAACTTCCTTGATCAGAATGTAGCTGAAAATGTTGAAACACTCGATATAGCGATCGAAGGAAATGCTTCACAGCTCAGAGCCAGATAATAATTAAAAATTAAAAGTATAGTGTGGTGATAAATGTTATGAATAATATCAGAAGTGCAGAAATAGAAGAACTTTATGCTTCTGCGAGAAAGATTTCCGACCTGGCAGACAATTATCGCTCAAGATACGTAAAAATGTATGACGTTATTCATGACCTTGGCAGTGCATGGCAAGGTTATGATGCGGATACTTTTTATGAAAGAATAGGTAGCGTAAGACCAAAGTATGATCAGATGTATGCTGTAATGTTACAGTACAGTGAATTTATACGAAGTGTAGCCGAACGTTACGAAAGACAGAGTGAGGAGATAGCGAGAGAAGCTGCCGGGTTGGTTTTTGAATAAGTGAGAAAAAAAGAATGGAGTAATAAAATGAAAAGAAATAGTTTGAGAAAAACAGTAGGAATTATATCAGCGCTTTCGATTACAGCTACTCTTTTGAGTAGCTGTAATATGGAAGAGTTTTTTAACGGTGAAAGTTCTTCAGTATCAGGAACAACGTCAGCTGTTTCTACAAGTTCGGTATCAGAAGAACCGGTTCATTACAGCAGTGAGCTTGAACCTGAAGTACACGGTCTGAAAACAGACAGCGAGTACAGAATCAGTGGTGAAAAGGAAGAAGCTTTGTTTGAAACAAAACTTACTGATGAAGATGTAAGTGCAGGAGTTATGGCATCTCTTTATTCATCAGGCGGAGATAAGCTTTCTGATATGTATGATGATGGAACGCATGGTGATAAAATAGCAGGAGATAATATTTATTCCTGTTTGTATGATGTAACATCTGAAAACGAAAAAGAATCATATTCATTGAAAATAGATGGTAAAGAAGCTGATACAGTGGAGATTTCTTATTTTGATGAAATAACTGAAGATGAATATGCTTATGCAGACAGTGTAAGTGAAAGTTTTGAAGATGTAGTCAGAAAATATGTAGTTGATGGAGAAATAACTGATGAAGATAAAGCTTTTGCAGAGATCATCAGTATTGCCGATGACCTTGTAAAACAAGGAATAGCAATAGAGTATACTGCTGATGAAGATGAAAAAACTATAGTAGTAGATCTCAAAAGCGGAATAGGCTGTTTTTATCAGGTAGAAGTTCCTGAAACCGATGCGGCAATAGATGCTGAAAATATTGAAGTTTATACATTTCAGCCATGTAAAGCAGGTTATGATTCAAGTATTTCAAAGTACATGACATATCCTGATGTGGCAGCTGAAAATATGGATGATGAATTTGACAATGTATCATTTTGCGGAAATAATGATGATTCTGCTGTAACAGCAGATGTATTAAAAGGTTTTTCGCAAAATCAGGTAATACTCTGGCATGGTCATGGCGGATACAATGAAGATTCTCATTCAGTTATAATATGCGCTAAAGATAAAAATGAAAACGAACGTAATGATGACGATTATATAAAAAGAAGACTGTACAGTGCAGGTGAAGAGGAAGTAGCCTTTTCATACAAATATGTAGATGAATATTGCAACGACCTGGCAGGTACAATGGTTTATATGGGTTGTTGCTGTACAGCAAAGGATACAGTACTTGCATCAAGTTTTCTTAACAAGGGAGCAGAACTTTTTGTAGGAAACGATGATATAATACGCACAGTATACAATCTTAAAATGATGAAGAGATTTTCAGAAGGTCTTGTAAAACAGCAGAAGAAATTCTGGTTTTTTAATGCGGGTTACAGAACAGCAAAAGAAGCTCTTGAATATGCAAAAGATAAAGAAGGCGAACATTGTTTCGGAGATAATAAAGCAGAAGTTGTGATGTACGGAAATCTTGCATATAAACTGGGAGATACAGAAAAGGAAGAGATATCAACTACAGAGAAAAACACTGAAAAAGCAGTGATAAACGGAGAGATCCAGATAAAGAAACCATATATATCAGCTAAAGCAGGCAGTACTGATGAATACAAAATAGAAATCACAAAAATGCCTGAAGGATATACAGAAGATGATATAGTATGGAAGAGTAGTGATTCTGCAGTTGCTTATGTAAAGAACGGAATAGTAGAGCCGGTTTCAGCAGGAAATGTAGTTGTGGAGTTAAAAACCAAAGACGGAAAATACGTTCAGTATTGCTCAGTCAGTGTTGTTGAAATGAAATAAAAAAAGAATGATGGCAAAATAAGAAATGCCATCATTCTTTTTTGTTTTATTGGAAATAAAAGATGAAAAAGTCTGTAAACTTTTAGTTTGCATAAACTTTATCGTCATACTTATAAAGCACAAGTACAACATTGAGGTTTCCGTTAAGAGTTCTGAGTTCGTCGATAAATTCTTTCTGATTAGCAGTGTTCTGAACTTCCACACTGTATATAAGTTCAAAAAGTGTTCCGAATTCAGTTGTTTTAACTCTTTTGAGTATCCAGTTTGATGTGTATTTATTCAGAGTCTTGTCAAAAAGACCAACATAATTAAGGTTTTCGGGAATAGTGATTTTAAGTGTCATACTGCTTGTAGTGGCAGCGGCAAACTTTGTATAGTAAAGTATGCAGATAACGACTGCCATGATAAGAAGGAACAATATAGAGAAACCTATGTATCCGAGACCGCATATAAGACCTGTTGCTGTTGCATAGAATACGTAAGCTATCTGTTTCGGATCTCCTGGTGCGCTTCTGAATCTTACCAGAGTAAATGCACCGGCGAGACTGAGAGAACTTGCGATGTTGTTTCCTATAGCTGCTATTACAATAGCTACGATAGGCGGTAACATAATTATTGTCCATACATAACTCTGCGAATATCCTTCTTTGCGGTTTGTTATGAGATAGAGCATGCTGATAGCAAATCCTATAATCAGTGATGCCGCAACAATAGAAATAAATACCGACGGTGTGAGTCCACCATCAACAGGATAAATTGATTCGAATAATTTTTCCATTGAAATAAAAACTTCCTTTCAAGAAAATGATATTTTAGTGTGTTTCGGTCACAAATGACTTGAACGCACGACCATACTTAGAAAAACTTGTTTTATATACTCCAAGCTGAGCAAGCTGTTGTGAAAGCCAGATAGGCATTGAAGCACCTATTTTTACTTCCATCAGATACTGTCCCGGAAGCAGGATCTGAGATCCATAGTTTGGTTTTGAAAGCGAAACATCAAATCTTCTCTGAGTAATAGCCCTGTCAAAAGTAAGTCTGAAACTGTCATCGTCCTTTCCGAAAAACGCTGAACGCTGATAGCTTATGTACTGACGTGGGGTAACAGGGTAGTTTTTCAAAAATACTACAAGTTCGTTTAAAACCTGATTCTGAATATAGCTTTTCTTGCTGTTACTCAGATCAGGGATCTCACCTTCAAAAATAAATGCATTTGCTTGTCCGAGCGTCAAGGAAATTCGTCTTTTGGTAACGATTCCACCAATTTTCTTTTTGATTTCGAGATACACACTGTCATCTTCTTTGGCAGGCGAGTAATAACTGCGTAATCTTATCTTTTCCTTGTAATACGGTTTTTCAAGGGACTCACGTATGAGAAAGTTGTCATCTGTATCATAATATACGTTATAGATACCGTATTCTTTTCCATCAACACAAAAAGCATCAGGATTCATATAATTACCTAAAACAGAGTTAAGTGCATTATACTGATCTTCATCAAGAATAAACTTGATCTCTTTCCTTTTGAAAGTGCTTATAGCCAATATGATCACTTCTTTCTTCAAATCATAAAAAAATAAAATACCAAAAAACTATCTTTATCGCCTTTCTTAAGTTCAACTTATTCCTTCTATTACATTCTAATATACATTTCTTAAAATAATCTTAAAATGAATTAAGGTTACAGGCCGTATTTTAGTGCATATTTTTATATAATTTATTGGTCGGTGATTATAGTACTATTTAAAATATATATAATGTAGAATTAATACGGAGTTTGAGAAGGGGTTTATGTAAAAATTAATGATTGTGCAATAAAAAAAACATAATAGAGATTTATAATGCTTACAGTGATGTAAAATGATGTGATAAATGTGATATATGATCGAAGAAAATAGGCTATGGTTGATTGTGATAAGTTAAGAAAGAGGTTGAAAAAATGAAAAAAGGTAAAAAAGTTTTATGCAGTGTTTTATCATCAGCTCTTGTAGCTTCATATTTCGGGATGACGGATTTTTCGGGGGATTTTTCAGATACTGTAGTGGTTAATGCGGATACTTCGCTTAAAGGTGATATTAACAATGATAATGTTCTTACTGCTGTTGATATCATGAAGTACAAGCAGTATATGGTGGGACAGATCGAACTTGATGAAAATGCACTTGTGAGTGCTGATATGAACAGTGACGGACTGGTAAATATCATAGACGGAATACTTATGATAAATAAGTTTATAGAACCGACAGTCGAAGAACCTGATGTTACAACGCCATCAACACCCGGTACTGATGTGACAGATGAGGTAAAAACTATTACTCTTAACGGTGATTCTATAACTTCTACAGGTTCAGGTATTACAATTTCGGGAAGTGTTGCTACCATAACAGAACCGGGTGAATACATTGTTACCGGTAAACTTAATGACGGACAGATAATTGTAAGCGTTGACAAGACTGCTTATCCTGCCGGAAAAGTTGAACTTTCACTTCAGGGAGCAGACATAAGCTCTTCTTCAGATTCACCGATTTATGTAGAAAGTGTAGATGATGAGTGTGTCATAAGCGTTAAGAAGGGCACTGATAATGTGATCTCTGATGGTAAAAGTTATACAAATGCTGATGAAGATTCTGGTGCAATTTATTCAAAAGATGACCTGAAAATAAAGGGAAAAGGAAATCTTACCGTAAACGGAAATTGTGCAGACGGTATAGTAGGTAAGGACTCTGTTAAGATATTTAACGGAAATATTACTGTAAATGCCGTAGATGACGGTATCAGAGGAAAAGACAGCGTAAAAATAGGCGACGCTGATGATACTGATTTTTCAGCTCTTAATGTTACAGTTGTTTCATCAGGCGGTGACGGTATCACATCTACAAATGATACTGACGCAGATAAGGGTAATGTGATAATAAACGGCGGAACAGTAAATATTACGGCATATGCAGACGGTATACAGTCAGAGCATAACTTTACAATGGATAACGGAGAACTTACAATAAAAACAACTGCTACAGGTTCTTCTTCATGGGGCGGTACGACTACAGACGTAAGTTCAAAGGGCATAAAAGCAAGCAATGGTAATCTTACAATAAACGGCGGAACTGTAAACATTGATTCAAGTGATGACGGTTTGCATTGTTCAGGTGACATGAATGTACTCGGCGGAAATATTACTATTGCATCAGGTGATGACGGTATGCATTCGGATACAAATCTTAATATCGGTACTCAGGGTGCAACGGAACTTAGTACACCTGATATAAATATTACGAAGAGTTATGAGGGCGTAGAAGGTGTCACAATAAATATGAACAGCGGTACGATACATATAACAGCATCTGATGACGGTTATAATGCAGCAGGCGGAAATGACGGTTCAGGAAATACTTCCCCGGGTGGCTGGGGCGGAGGCTTCGGAGGCGGAATGTCATCTTCGAGCGGTACACTCAACATAAACGGAGGATATACTTTTATGCAGGCTAAGGGTGACGGACTTGACGCAAACGGAGCGTGCAACCTTAACGGCGGTACAGTTGTTATAAATGGTTTTACAAGTGGTGATACGTCTCCTCTTGATGCTGACAGCGGTGTAAACTACAAAGGCGGTACAGTTCTGGGATACGGTTCAAGTAATATGGCCGTTACACCGAGCAGTTATTCGTTTATTACAACAAGTGCAAGTATTTCTTCGGGTACCAGAGTAACATTTACAGATGCGTCAGGAAATGTTCTTTCAACAGTAACAGTTCCGCAGGGAAGTGCCGGAAGATATCTGTTCTACTGTTCACCTCAGAGCAGTGTTACATGTTATACTGGCGGTACGGTAAGCGGTACTGCGATGTGGGACGATCATTACGGAGAAGGCGGTACTATTTCCGGAGGAACTACACTTGCGGCAGGTTCAGCCGGTGGTGGTAACGGCGGATTCAGACCGTGGTAAAAAATATTTTCTTAAATTCTTAAATAACATATTAAATTTATAAAATCAGAAAGCCTCTGTCGATACAGGGGCTTTTGATGTATATGTCAAAATATAGTGTTCTTTTTTTATATAACATAGGTTGTTGTATAAAAACACTTGTGATTAAATTATGATTTTGTTTAAACTTTTTTGTATGACTTGACAATGAAATTAAAGCTATTGTATAATATAATTGGGATTAGAGTAATTTTATTTTTGGCAATTAAGTTGATTAATTATTTGAAGGAAGGAAAATGTATAATGAACAATTTCAAGAAGATCACAGCGATTGCATGTTTAGTAGCTGTTGCAGGTGCTTTTGCAATGTCAGCGGCTCCGGTTTCTGAAAATGCAGAAACAGTAAGTGCGGCAGTTGATTCAAACAATGATGACTGGCTTCATGCAGAAGGCGACAAGCTTATTGATATTTACGGAAACGAAGCTTGGATCACAGGTGCAAACTGGTTTGGTTTCAACTGTACTGAAAACGTATTTCATGGTGCATGGTATGATGTAAAGGGTATTCTTGAGGATATTGCAAATCATGGTATAAATCTTGTCAGAATCCCGATCTCATCAGAACTTATGGTAAGCTGGATGAATGGTACACCACTCGAAGTTTCCAGTGTTACAGCAAGTAACAATCCTCCGTATCATGTATGTAATCCGGATTTTGTTGATGAAGATGGCGAAACAAAGAACAGCTGGGAAATATTCCAGTATGTAGTACAGTACTGTAAAGAATTTGGTCTTAAAATTATGATGGACGCTCACAGTCCTCACTCTGATAACTCAGGTCACAGCTGGGAACTCTGGTACGGAAAAGGCGGAGTTACAACAGATGACTGGATCGATTCATGGGTATGGCTTGCAGAGCAGTTTAAAAATGACGATACTATCATCGCATTTGACCTTGAAAATGAACCTCACGGAAAACGTGGCTATGATGATGCATGTCCTGATATAATGGCTCGTTGGGACGATACAACTCTTGAAAACAACTGGAAATATGCTGCTGAACGTTGCGGTAAGGCAATTCTCGATATAAACCCGAATCTTCTTATCATGATCGAAGGTATCGAGCAGTATCCTAAGACAGAAAAGGGTTATACATTTGAAACTCCTGATATATTCGGTGCAAGCGGAGATGCTTCTCCATGGTATCCTGCATGGTGGGGCGGAAACCTTCGTGGCGTAAGAGATTATCCGATCGATTTCGGCAGTGCTGATTATAATGATCAGATAGTTTATTCACCTCACGACTACGGTCCGAGCGTATATGCTCAGACATGGTTTGACAAGGACTTTACAACACAGACACTTCTTGATGACTACTGGTATGATACATGGGCATTTATAGATGCTGAAGGTATAGCTCCACTCCTTATCGGTGAATGGGGCGGTCATATGGACGGCGGAAAGAACCAGCAGTGGATGGAACTTCTCAGAGACTATATGATAGACAATCGTATAAATCATACTTTCTGGTGTGTAAACCCTAACTCAGGCGATACAGGCGGACTTGTTGACAGCAGTTGGTCAAACTGGGACGAAGAAAAGTACGGTCTCTTTGAAAAGTCACTCTGGCAGACAGACGGCGGAAAGTACATAAGTCTTGACCATCAGAGAGCTTTGGGTACAGCAGGAAACAGTATAAGTATTACAGAATTCTACGGCGGTAAGGTAGATCCACCGGCAGTTACTTCAACTACAACAAAGCCACCGGTGACAACAGTTACAACAACAGTATCTACTACAGCTAAGCCAAAGGAAACAACTTCAGCTACTACTACAACAACAAAGCCTCCTGTTGTTTCATCAGTAACTACTACTGTAAAACCAAACGGTACTATAACATACGGCGATCTTAATTCAGACGGAAAGGTTGATCTTTCAGACCTTACACTTCTTAGTCTTTATCTCCTCGGAGATGTAAAACTTGACGCGGAAGGTATTAAGGCTGCTGATACAAATGGTGATGGCAGTGTAATTATTACCGACCTTGCACATTTAAAACAGTATATTTCAAAGGATCCGGTAATTCTTGGACCACAGTAAAAAATATTAAGTATATAAAAAAATCACTTCCGGTTGTTTTTGCGGAAGTGATTTTTAATAAACAGGAGATTTGAAAAATGGAAAAAATTAAATACATAACACCTGAAATTGAAATAGTTGAATTTCAGACAGAAGATATTATCACAACTTCTTACCTTGAAGACGATGAACCTGTAAGACTTCCTGTAATTCCGTTATAAGTTATACTCCGGTACTGCCAAATCCGCCGTCACGTATGCCATAAGCTTCATCGTCAAATGTTATACCGTATTCGGTAAATATACCTTGTGCAAATGCCGCACCTTCTGAAAGTTCAAGTGTAAGATCTTCAACTGATGCATTTGTCAGTTTTATCATTATATGACCTTCATTTGAAGAATTGAAATAATCGCTGTCAATGATACCGACAGTATTATTTAGCTGTAGTCTGTACATAAATCCAAGACCACTGCGCGGATAACAGCTTAAAAACCAGCCATCATTTATTTTTACGCGTATACCTGTCGGGATTTTTATAGATTCAGAGGGTTTAAGCGTAAAACTAAGAGGAGAGTAAAAATCATATCCTGCAGAACCGGAAGTTGCTCTCTTAGGCAGTTTTATATTATTATATATTTTTAATATGGTTTCATCATCATAACTTTCAAATGTGTTTTTCCAGTCTTTCGCAAATTGAAGATAACTTACTTTGGAAAACTGTGCTATTCTGTTCATTATTTTCTGCTCCTTTACTAAAAAATATGTATAAAATAATTATAAATTATAAATTAGGATAAATCAATATTTTATATAAAATTTATAAAAAAAAGCTTGACTTAACTATACTTATATGGTATACTTTATTCATAGCTAAGAGCTAATGTTTAAATATCTGATTGGAGGAAATAAATATGAAGAAATTTGTCTGTCCAGTATGCGGTTATGTACACGAAGGAAATGAACCACCGGAGCAGTGCCCACAGTGTAAAGTTCCCGGTTCAAAATTTATAGAAAAGAACGACGGAGACAAGCTTGTATTTGCTTGTGAACATGAAGTTGGCGTGGCAAAGGCTGTTACTGACAAGGAGATCCTTGATGGCCTCAGAGCTAATTTTGAAGGTGAATGTACAGAAGTAGGTATGTATCTTGCTATGGCAAGAGTTGCTCATAGAGAAGGTTATCCTGAAATCGGTCTTTACTGGGAAAAGGCTGCTTTTGAAGAAGCAGAACACGCAGCAAAGTTTGCTGAACTTCTCGGCGAAGTAGTTTCTTCTTCAACAAAGGAAAACCTTGAAAAGAGAGTTGCTGCTGAACACGGTGCAACAGAAGGTAAACTCAACCTTGCAAAGAGAGCTAAGGAACTCAACCTTGACGCTATTCACGATACAGTTCATGAAATGGCTAAGGACGAAGCAAGACACGGCAAGGCATTTGAAGGTCTTCTCAATCGTTATTTCAAATAATATAAAAACGGTTTTTAAAAAACTATACTCCCTCTTGATATTACATTTAAGTGTGATTGTCAAGAGGGAGTTTTGTTTGTGAAAGAGCAATTTCATTTCTTATACTTTTGATCTCTACAGCAGTTATTTCAGGTAAAAGTTCAACAGTAAGAGTTGTTTTTTCTGTAAGATTGCCTTTTTCATATTCGACAGCTTCATTTAAACCTGTCATAATGCTTTCAAATACGTTCATACTAGACATTCCTATTTTCTATAACTCACTTTTTACAACAGCATTTTTTCCTCTGAAAGCTATACCTATCTTGTGAATAGGTGTAATTCCTGTATCAAGTAGTTCTGTTTCATATTTCTTTTCATTTATTTGTTTTAATGCATCAATGGCAAGTGCGTTAAGATCAGTGCTTTCATCTCTTGTAAATTTGAATTCATAGATAAATCCCGGTAATGATTTCTCACGTGGTATCAGCATAACATCAAAACGACCGTATCCTGATTCACGGTTTGAACGTATCATATAGCGGTTGCTGAGAATAGCGCATAAACCAAGTATCAGACCATGGTAAAATCCTTCGTTTGCACCATCGATCGAGGCTATTGACTGTAGCATATATTTTTCCAGTAAAGCTTGCAGTTTATGAGCGTCACCTGAAAAAATAGTCTGCTGTATAGACAATGATATGTTATTTTGACCTGTACGATTGAGAACTTCTTTTTTATAGACAAATGAGATCTCTTTATTTGGAATGGAAACATCGCACATAAGGTTTCCGTCGTTTTGCGGATAAACGGCAGATATGCGCAGATAACCGGCAATCAGCAGAAAACTGTATATACTGTGCGGATCATTATGCACCTCCGGATAAATAACACCTGTATCAATATAGGTTGTAATACTCTGACCACTCAAAAGTTTATGGAGATTTTCTATAATTTCAGGATTGGCAGATTCGATAATTTCTCCGATAATATCATTACTTCCTGTTGACTGCCAGAATGCTTTTGCGGTACATTTGTCGGAGATATAGTTAATAACTGACCATGGATTGAAAATCTCTGTACTTCCGAAAAGATAACCGTCATACCATTCGCATACTTCATCATATTTTTCATTTGCTTTATAGTAATCAAGCATTTCTTTGACTTCTTTTTTTGTGAAACCGAAATACTGGCTGTATGCGTTATCAAGCAGGGAATTGATTTTAAGGTTGTTCAGACCGCTGAAGATACTTTCTTTTGCAACACGCAAAATGCCTGTAAGAAAACCATAGGCAAGGTGAGGATTATCTTTTAGTCCGCCTGAAAAGAAATTACGCATAAAATTTATAATATCAGGATAAAAACCGCAACTGTGTCCTTGCTGAATCGGAGTATCATATTCATCTATAATAATAATTGCTTTTTTTTCGTGATGCTTGTGAAGTAAAGCAGAGAGGAGTTCAAGTGACATCTGAAAATCTACTTCTGTTGCATTTCCGCTTGCTATAGAGGTAAACTGTTTTTTTTCGTATATATTTAATTTTTTACTGTTTTCAAGTTCTATATGACGGAGAAATTCCTGAGAAATGAGTCTTTTTATTTTATGAAATGTTTCTTCCCATGAGGTACATTTTACATCTTTGAAAGTAAGGAAAATAACGGGGTATCTGCCTTGATATGAAGTATATTCATGTCCGCATTGCCAGATTAATTTATCTTTAAAATAAACAGAAGTATCCTCATCTGATTTTTCAAAAAATACACGAAGCATATCCATATTCAGAGTTTTTCCAAAACGGCGAGGGCGGGTAAAAAGTGAAACCATAGGCTTGCTGTCAATAAAATCACGTATCATCAGTGTTTTGTCGACATAGTAATAATCGGTGGTAGCTGATTTGAAATCAGAAATTCCGACAGGCAGAGGTTTGGTTCTGTTGTTACTTGTGTGTTCTGGTTTTTCAATAGATTCATCCGGTATCATCCAGATACCGTTTTTCTTTATTGCACCTGAAATTATTTTGTTTTTACACATTTGCTGAATTCTGCGTACTGTTGTTCCCATAAGTGCAGATGCTTCCGAACATGTTATATATTTCACCTGACATCATCCTTTCTTCGATATTTATATTATACCTTTCAAAACGAAATAAGTCAATCGGATTTCGTTTTAAAACGAAACAACCAGACGAAAAAAATCCTCTTAGAACTGTAATGCACTAAGAGGATTTTTATTAAAATCAGATTTCTTCGTTTTTATCTTCAGAAACTGTTTCTTCGTCTTTTTCATCACTTACGATGTTTTCGGTTTCTGAAATATCGGATTTTTTCTCCGGCACTTCAAGCGTACCTTCCATAAGCTTTATGAAATCATTGCCGTCGATCTTTTCGTTTTCGATAAGATACTGTGCAAGTTTGTGAAGTTCGTTCATGTTTTCGGTGAGTATATCTTCACAACGCTTGTAACAGCTTGTTATTATTTCATGAACTTCTTCGTCTATCTTTGAAGCAACTCTTTCACTGTAGTTTCTTCCGTGGCCGTAATCCTTACCAAGGAATACTTCTCCGCTTTCTTCACCGTAAACGATAGTTCCGAGTGTTTCGGAGAAACCATACTGTGTTACCATGCTTCTTGCTATCTTTGTAGCTCTTTCGATATCGTTTGATGCACCTGTACAGATATCATCAAGTACGAGAGCTTCTGCCACACGACCACCGAGGAGCATTACGATAGTTTCACGCATCTTTGTACGTGACATATGTGAATCATCTGTCTGAGGTCTTGTAACTGTAAGACCTGCAGCCATACCACGCTGTATAACTGTTACCTGATGAACTTTATCCTGTGTTTCAAGGTGGTAAGCAGCTATTGCGTGACCTGCTTCGTGGTAAGCAGTTATCTTCTTGTCACGTTCGGTAACGATGTGAGATTTCTTTTCAGGACCTGCAATTACCTTGAGTGTAGCTTCTTCAATATCAGACTCAATTATTGATTTTCTGTTGGCTCTTGCTGCGAGAAGAGCAGCTTCATTGAGAAGGTTTTCAAGATCGGCACCTGTAAATCCCTGTGTTGTCTTTGCTATTATCTTGAGGTCAACATCAGGTCCCATTGATTTGTTTTTGGCATGAACCTTGAGTATCTCTTCACGTCCTTTTACATCAGGATAGTTTACAACTATCTGTCTGTCAAAACGTCCCGGTCTTAAAAGAGCAGGGTCGAGAATATCTCTTCTGTTTGTTGCGGCTATTACTATAACGCTTTCGTTTTCAGCAAAACCGTCCATTTCAACGAGGAGCTGGTTAAGTGTCTGTTCTCTTTCATCATGTCCGCCACCGAGACCTGCGCCTCTGTGACGTCCGACAGCGTCGATTTCGTCGATAAATACGATTGACGGGCTGTTTTTCTTTGCCTGTTCAAAAAGATCTCTTACACGGGAAGCACCAACGCCGACAAACATTTCAACGAAGTCTGAACCTGAAATGGCGAAGAAAGGACAACCTGCTTCACCGGCAACTGCTTTTGCAAGAAGAGTTTTACCTGTACCCGGAGGTCCGAGAAGAAGTACACCCTTAGGTATGCGAGCACCGATATCGGCATATTTTTTTGAGTTTTTAAGGAAGTCAACTATTTCTTTAAGTTCTTCCTTTTCTTCGTCAGCACCTGCAACATCATCAAAAGTTGTTTTCTTACCGTTTTGTGCCGCCCTTATGTTAGCTTTTCCAAATGAGTTATATTTACCGCCTCCGCCAGTCTGACGTATCATAAAAAAGAAAAGTGCAACGCCCATAACAAGAAGCAGTACAGTAGGAACAACAGTGATTATCCATGAATTATCCGAACCTCTTATATATTCTATTTCGATAGGTTCTTCATCAGGATATTTATTATTGTATTCTTCACGATAATCTTTAAGTTCGGAATCTGTATCCTGCAGGAAAATGCCTACGTTTGGTACAGTATAGCTGATTTTTTCAGGGCCGTCTTCCGAATCTCTGAGTTTCATATTCAGCTCACCTGTTTTTAGATTGAGAGAATACGATGATACCTGATATTCATCGAAATATTCCATTATGTCTGAGTATTTGTATGTGGCATTTCCGCCATTTATTCCTGGAAGCATAACGCCCAGAATGACAATAAATATAGCCGCTACAAAGAGATAGGTAAATATACCTCGGTTTTTCTTTGGTGTCAATACATTCACTCCATTCTTTTGTCTGTTGTTTTTATTATAATAGACATCACACCAAGTTGTCTATTTAAAAATAAACAGATTAAAAAAAATAATTTTTAAAAAGTCATAAGATTATTTTAACTTGAAAACAATATAAAGTCAAGTATGTAAATTAAAACTGACTTGATTTTCATTGTTTATACACAATGAATACTTATTTCCATTATATTTTTGGTGCATTCTGTTATTGCAGCACGCCCCGCAATGCCTATATTTTCTATAAATAAAGGTCCTTCGTCATCAGCGATAAAGCAGATGCTGTCACGTTCATCTTTTTCAAATCTGCTGTTGAAAAGTTTTTTTACAGATGAAGTAAAACTATTTCCGTTTATTTTTATTTTGTCACCCGGACGTCTGTTTCTTATAACAGCATTATTTTTTATGCAGTCAGCATCTATAACTATAGTATCCGCTTTTCGCTCATTAATACTTTTAAAAGAAATGATAACATTTTTACCTTTAAATTCGGTTATTCCTGATTTTAAGGGATATGAGACATCACAGGGTAAGTTATGAGTAACAGTGTGCTTTATATAGAGTTTATTATTTTCTGAAATTATATATGTGTCTTTGCATATATTTATTTTTCCGCCTCCAAGACATATATCATCTATATCTGATATACGCCGGTGACTTATTTCTATATTGTTAAGCTCAAGAAATTTTGATATACAGCGATGTCTTACAGCTGTATGAAATTTTTCAAGTCCACAAAGTCCTTCTGAAGTCATACACTGTTCAAATGTTGTTTGTGAGAATTCTTCCAAAAAATCATTGTCAGTGCGGAAGTTTTCAGATGTGTTTGTCATAGTTTTAAAAAGTGATGAGTTTACTGAAAGTAGAGTAGGTATAACGTGATGCCGTATCTTGTTTCTGGTATAGTCATCAGTAAGATTTGTTTTATCGGTTACAAAATCCTGACCTTTTACTGAGAGAAAACTTTCTATCTCGTCTCTTGTTATTTCTATAAGAGGGCGGATTATGTTATCTCTTACAGGCGGTATTCCTGATATACCTTTTATTCCTGTTCCTCTTGCAAGATTGAAGATAACGGTTTCTGCATTGTCATTTGCATTGTGTGCGGTGGCAAGTTTTATATTTTCAGTATGTTCTTTGAAAAAATCATATCTTATATTACGTGCCGCCTGTTCGATTGAAAGTTTATTTTTCTGAGCATATCCTGATACATCAAATTTCTGACTTATAATAGGAATGCCAAGTTTTTGACATAGTTTATGGCAAAATATTTCGTCGTTATCGCTTTCGATCCCTCTAAGACAATGATTTACATGAAGTGCAGATACTGATATATTAAGTTTCCTGCTTATTTCAACAAGAGAGAGGAGGAGACATACACTGTCTGCTCCTCCTGAAAGAGCGACGGCAACGCTGTCACCATCGCTGAGCATATTGAATTTTTCAATAGTTTTTATTACATGATCAATCATAGGATAAATTATTCCTTATGTGTTAACTTTTAGTGATACTAGTTTGACTTTTCAAGATTTGAGAATCGTGTGAACTGTCCGTCCCATACCATTTCAACAGTACCTGTTTCACCATGTCGGTTTTTTGCAACTATACATTCGCTTACGTTTGGCTGATTGCTTTCTTTATTGTAGTATGCGTCACGATAAAGAAACATTACTATATCAGCGTCCTGTTCGATAGAACCTGATTCTCTGAGGTCTGAAAGCATCGGTCTTTTATCAGTACGTGATTCAGGGCCTCGTGAGAGCTGTGAAAGAAGTATTATCGGAACGTCAAGTTCTTTTGCCATTATCTTGAGCTGTCTTGTGATCTCAGAGATGATAGCTACTCGGTTATCTGTTTTAAGAGTTGTAGTCATAAGCTGGAGGTAGTCGATAACTACAAGTCCGAGATTTTTTATTCTTCGGAGTTTGGCTTTCATCTGCTGTACGGTTATGGCAGCAGTATCATCTATGTACATTGACAAGTGACAAAGAACATCTGCACTGGAGGCAAGCCTTATCCAGTCATTCTGACTTAGTTTTCCGCTTCTGAGCTTGTTACTGTCAACAAGTGCTTCAGTTGAAAGAAGTCTGGTTGCAAGCTGTTCTTTTGACATTTCAAGTGAAAATACTGCTACATCTTTTTCAGTTCGTCTTGCTACATTTGATGCGATGTTAAGTGCAAAAGATGTTTTACCCATACCCGGACGAGCCGCTATAAGAATAAGGTCTGAACGGTTAAGACCGGTCGTTATGGTATCAAGGTACGTAAACCCTGTTTTAGCACCGAGATATTTTTCTTTATCAGGACCTGTTATCTTTGAAAGTCTGTCATATGCGTCATAAACAACATCATTTAAAGGGGTAAGACCTTTTACGTCTTTTCCCTGACGTATATCATAGATTTTTTGTTCGGCAGCATCAAGGAGTGTCTTGGCGTCGTAACTTCCGGAAGCAATATCGCCTATTATCTGCTGTGAAGCAATAGCGAGACAGCGTGCATAATATTTTTCCGAGACGATGTTGCAGTAGTCATCTATATTTGATACAGAAGGAACATTTGACATAAGAGATGCAAGATAAGTTCTTCCTTCTGAGGCAGATTCAAATATTTTTAGTGACAGTGCCTCATTGAGTACGGTGATTATGTCTGATTTTGAACCGTCGCTGAACATTCGTATCATGATAGAAAAAAGATCACGATGCTGTTCGCTGTAAAAAGAGTCCGGTTTTAGTTTTTCAAGTACGGTAGTCAGTACGTTTGAGTCTATCAGTATTGCGCCAAGTACTGTTTGTTCGGCTTCAATGCTGTGAGGCAGTTCAAAGCCACTGAGTGATACAGCAGACAAGTTATCCTGTGGCATTAATTATTCCTCAGTTACATCGATTGTCATCTTTGCATTTATTCCTGCATAAAGCTTTATATCAGCTTCATAAGTACCAAAACTTTTTATATCGCTTTTAAGGCTGATCTTTTTCTTATCGATTTTCTGACCAAACTGTTTTTCGATATATTCGGAGATATTTCCTGATGTTATAGCACCGAAAAGTTTTCCTGATGCGCCTGCTTTAGCGGTGATAGTGAGTTTTTTCTCATTGATAACTTCACGTATCTTATTTGCATTTTCTTTTTCAACATCTATTTTATGCTGTTCTGATGCCTGTTTTCCGGCAAGTTCGCTAAGATTTTTTGCATTCGCTTCTACTGCAAGACCTTTTGATATCAAAAAGTTTTTTGCATATCCGTCAGATACGTTTTTTACTTCTCCTTTTTTTCCTGAACCTTTTACGTCCTGTGTAAAGATTACTTTCATGATTTTTTTCTCCTTTAAAAAAATTAGTTTATGTCTGTTCGTTTTTTACGGTTGACATATTTTCAATGTTATAGATATTTATTGCCTCAACAAGTCTTTCGTATGCTTCATGTACAGATGTATCCCTGAGCTGGGTAGCTGCCATGGTCTGATGACCGCCACCGTTTAGTTTTTCCATGACAAGCTGTACATTTATAGCTCCGTATGATCTTGCTGAAATATTTACAGTGTTATTTATTTCATAAATAACAAATGCGGCATCGATACCGCAGATATTAAGAAGTTCGTCTGCGGCCTGAGGTGCGATTACACGAAGTTCCTTGTCTGAACAAGACTCGTTGTCAGCTATTGATATCGCACTTCTGTCAATGATCTCTGCATTTGATACTATATCTGATTTTATTCTGTATGAATCAATCGAATTAGAAAAATACGAACGTACAGCGATAGTATCCGCACCGAGTTTTTTCAGATATGCGGCCGCTTCAAATGTACGTGCGGCTGTTTTTACAACAAAATTTTTAGTGTCAAGCATTATTCCTGCAAGAAGTGCTTCTGCAGTACACACAGGAATTTTGCTGAAGTTTTTGAAATACGGAAGCATTTCCGTTACCATTTCTGCTGCTGATGATGCAAAAGGTTCGTGGAAAAACAGAACAGGGGACTCTATAAAGTTTACGTTTTTTCTGTGATGGTCTATAACGACTACATTGTGTATTTTTTCAAATACGGCTATGCTGTCTACCATATCACGTTTATGAGTGTCAACTATTATCAGCAGACTGTTTTCATCTATAAGTTCAAGTGCCTTTTTTTCATCTATAAAAGTACATATATCGGTAGTGTTTTTTACTTTTTCGATCATGTCTTTTGCAAGATTTTTTTCGGGATCTACAACTATATATGATGTCATTCCGATGGAATTTACAGCTGCCGACAAACCTATAGCCGAACCTACAGAGTCGAGGTCTCCGAATCTGTGTCCCATTATAAATATGTTTGAGGCGTTTTCCATAAGTTTTTGCAATGCAGTTGTAATAATACGTGTTTTTATTTTGGAATGTTTTTCGATTCCTTTTGACATACCGCCGTAAAAAGAAAAACCTTCCTTTGTTTTTACAGCAGCCTGGTCTCCGCCTCTGCCAAGTGCCATATCAAGGGCTTGTCTTGCAAGAGTTTCACTTTCTGAAAGCGATGAACTTTCATGTCCGACTCCGATAGAGAGTGTGACATATGTATCTTCGCTGACGTGTATAGAGCGGGCTTTATCAAGTATTTCAAATCTGTTGGCAAGAATGCTCTGCAGATGTTGTTCTTCAAAGACTACAAGAAATTTATCTTTTGAAAGTCTTTTAAGAAAGCTGTTTGAGTTTGCAGTGAAGTTTTCAAATAATTGTTCTATAGAAGCAAGAGTAGAGGAACGTTCACTTTCCTTTGCAGTTTTGAAGAGATCCTCATAGTTGTCTATATGGATAAGTGCTACTGTCGGCTTGGTTCTGGTATATTTATCGTGTAGAAGTCTGTAATCGGTTATGTCTCTGAAAAATATTATTTTCAGTTCTACATTGTAGTCGTAGTTTACAGAACAGTTTATTTTATAGTACTTCTGCTGATAATTTATTTCAAACTCACTGTCATTTTTAAGATTTTCTTCGTTGAAGTTAAGTTCTTCACATATATCGACCCCAAAGGCATCGGTATTGTTTGATATTTCTTCAAAAAACGTCTGATTGTACCATACTATTATCCCTTTCTGATCTACTATTACGATAGGATCGGGAGAATAGAAGAGTGTGAAACATTTGGTCTGCTCAAGACCATGCTCCATTCTGTTAAAATATCTGTACAGATTTTGCTTCATTCGTATTATCTGTGCTATTGTAAGAAAGAGAAGGACTATTATTGCCGATATAAAAATGAATGAATCATTTTCCTCAAACTGATACATTTTGATTGCAGAATAGACAAGCAGTGCTATGAGCAGGAGAGCGGTGAGGAGAAGAAATATCATTTTATTCTTTCTCGTAAAAATCCCCCCTTGATACAGGAAAAATTTCAAGAACAAATGTATTCCGCTGTTAAAACGGAATACATTTGTAATTTATATTTTCTTATATTTCCATGATTATAGGTAAGATCATAGGACTTCTTTTTGTTTTGCTGTAAATGTAATCTGATAAAGAGTCCTTGAGCTTTGTTTTGAGTGAATTCCACTCTCTGAGATCATGGATAGAACACTGCTCAAGTGTGTTGTTAAGAAGTTTTTTTGCTTCGTCAATAAGTTCTTCGGATTCTCTTACATAGACAAATCCTCTTGAAATAATATCAGGTCCTGAAGCAATGATATTTGAAGCACGGTCTATTGCTATGACAACTATTATAAGGCCGTCCTGTGCAAGATGTTTTCTGTCTCTGAGAACTATAGAGCCTACGTCGCCTACGCCGAGACCGTCAACGAGAATTCTGCCTGCAGGAACTTTTGAAGTTATACGCATATCAAGACCGTCAGTTTCGATAACGCTACCTATATCGCCTATGATTACATTGCTTTCGGGTATTCCCATTTCGACAGCAAGCTGGGCATGTTTTTTGAGATGTTTGTACTCACCGTGTACAGGGATAAAGAACTGCGGTTTTGTAAGTGCGAGCATGAGTTTGAGTTCTTCCTGACAAGCGTGTCCTGAAACGTGAACTTCATACATTGCTTCATATACTACTTCTGCACCTGATTTCATGAGTTCGTTTACTACTTTTGTAACAAACTTTTCATTTCCCGGAATAGGAGTAGCTGAAATGATAATAAAGTCATTGCAGTTTATATTTACTTTTTTGTGATCGTTCATCGCCATTCGTGTGAGCGCTGACATAGGTTCACCCTGACTGCCTGTAGTGATAAGTACTATCTGACTGCTGTCGTATCTGTTCATAAGATCGATATCGATTATTATACCCTTAGGTGCTTCAAGATAACCGAGCTCTATAGCAGTAGTGATTACATTTACCATACTTCTTCCGAATACAGCGATCTTTCTGTTTGTTTTTACAGCAGAGTTGATTATCTGTTGTATTCGGTGGATATTTGAAGAGAATGTAGCGATGATGATCCTCTTGCCTTCAGCAGTATTGAAGAGACTGTCAAAGGAGTTTCCTACTTTCTTTTCTGATTGTGTATAACCGGGTCTTTCGGCATTTGTTGAATCAGCCATAAGGGCGAGTACACCTCTTGAACCGAGTTCTCCGAATCTTGCAAGGTCGATAGGAGCACCGTTTATAGGTGTATAGTCAACTTTAAAGTCACCTGTGTGTACTATTATACCAGCAGGAGTGTGTATGGCAAGACCAACAGAATCGGGGATCGAATGGTTTACGGCTATAAATTCGACAGCCATACAACCCATTTTTACTGTTTTCTTTGGCATTACTTCGCAAAGTTTTGTTTTCCCGCTTAGCCCGTGTTCTTTGAGTTTGCCTTCAACAAGTCCGAGTGTAAGTTTAGTACCGTATACAGGTACATTTACTTTTTTGAGAAGATATGCAAGACCGCCTATATGGTCTTCATGTCCGTGAGTAAGAACAACGCCTCTTACTTTTGCCTGATTTCTTTCTATATAAGTAAAGTCAGGGATAACTATATCTACTCCGAGCATTTCAGAATCCGGAAAAGCAAGTCCGCAGTCAACAATGAAAATATCATTTGAGCATTCAAATGCTGTCATATTTTTTCCGATCTCATTGAGACCACCGAGCGGAATGATTTTTACAGGTGTTTTTCGTATCTCTTTTTTATTTTGTTTTTGTACAGCCTGTATTTCTCTTGATGAATTTCCGGAATCAGACTTCTGGTGTGGGTGTGATGACTGCTGTCTGAGGTTTTGTCTGTCATCGTTGTAACGTTTGCGATTATTGTTATGATTGTTCATTAAAGACCTCCTCGTTTGATTTTTTTGTTTTTTACTTTTGTTAGATATAATAATATATTGTTTTTAAACTATTGTTTTTGAAACAGTTATGTATGATATCCGAACGTAAATATACACTTTAATTATATTACACATAATGGTTTATGTCAAGTCAGTAAATGGAAGATTACATTTGACATTCTGAAATATGTACTCCGCTTTTGCGGAGTACATATCATGTGGTTATATTCGATTTTAAAAGCCAGTTGTTGCAAAATTCTTCTGCACTTTCAGAACTGTAACTTTCTGCAAGGAAGATAAGACTTTTTCCGCTTTTGGATTTTTTGGCAAGTATTCTTCCGTTATTATCGGTATAGCAGACGTTATTTTCAGAAGAATCCGTTATCTTTTTTATGGTTTCATCGGGGTCTTTTTTGATATTTATATATTTCATCGTAGTCGTAAAATGCGGTAGTTCATTTGCAAGTTCAGAGAGCGTTTTTGATTTTTCATTCATTATTTCAAAGATTTTTCCGATAAGCGATATTCCGTCACTTAAAAAAGGATAATCGAGAGTAACTGATTTTCTGGACGTATCTTCAAAGCTGTCAGAGTATGGGTCAAAACGGTATGTGTATCTGTTTTTGTCAGTAGCTATCATATCAGCGAGCATCGGGAAACTGTGTGGCAGAGGAATGTCATTTCCTTTTTCAAATTCATTTTTACAGCATATGAGCAGAAGTTTTTCATAGAAAATAAATCCACTGCTGTCGCAGTATGCAGAAACTTTCATTCCGTCAGATGATATATTGAAAACAATGTCTTTGTAAAAATCAGGTTTACATTCAGAAAACATTGGAGCAAAGAAATTTTTGATGATACGGCTTCCCGAATTTATCTGTACAGATGTGTTTTGGGGCAGATTTTTAAAAATATGTCTGCATTCGGAGAGATACATATCACAAAGAGTTGATGAATCGGTTATTTTTCCTTTTGGTTCTGATATATCGTCATCAGATGCCGTTTTCATATTTTCAAGCAGTTCGTTTTCTTCGTTGAAACTCAGAGTAAAACCAAATTTTGAAAATGGTATGACTTTGATATTTTTAAAAGAATGATCAATATATATACCGCAATTTATTTTGGTAGTCTGCAGTGCAAAACGGATTTGTGATTGTGTACATTCACCACAGTTCCATACATTTTTGCCTTTTGAAAGTATTCCGGCTGTAAGTGCGTGATATACGGGCATATCCTTTTGGTTACAGCCTACAAGTATGTCATCATGTATATTTCCGAGAGCCGTTCCAAGCAAAAGCGCTTCACTGCAGGAGAGGGAAAAGGTATCTGAATTATAAATTCCGTCATCGTTTATCATTAGTGGCATTTTGAGGTCACGTCCTTTTTGTATGTTTTCAGAAAAAATCTGTGTAGTTAGTGTTGACGTGAATTTGGAAAGTTATACATAAAAGTAAACTGAACAATCAGAAATATTGATACGGACTTATAGTATACACAAAGAAAAAAGCGGTCTGATTTTGCTCAAACCGCATTTATTCATTTTGGTAAAAACATCTGTTTATACTATATAATAATTACAAATGTTTTATAGGAAATACTGCTTATTCAAATACTTTTTCGTAAATAGCAGTTCTGTTATTTCTGGATTCTTTGAAGGAATCTATGATCTTGCTTATACCTTCTCTGAAGATTTCTCTGTTATCATAAGCTTTCTTAACTGCTGTTCTCAATACATCTGCAGTTATGTCGATTTCTTTCTTGTTCAAGAATACGCCTACGTTTAATTTTTCAACTAATCTTGAAATGTCAAACTGGTCATATTTTTGTGGAACAAAAACCATAGGAACGCCGTTTGCAAAGCCTTCAGAAGTTGAATTAAATCCTGAATGAGTAATAAATACGTCTACTTCAGGTAAAAGCTGAGTCTGAGGAACATAGTTATAGATGCTGAAGTTAGCAGGTATGTCTTTGAAAGTCTGATTTATATCAACAAATTTTCCGACAGACATAATTACCTGATATTCTTCTGAATCTCTGAAAGCTTCAATGCAATGGTGATAAAATGCAATATCTTTACCGAAAATTGTTCCGAATGAAATATAAAGTAATTTCTTATTTTCGTCTTTCTTGAAATCAAAGTTATTATCAACAACTCTTTGTTCAATATGAGGACCAATGAAATAACAGGTATCATCAGTGTCTTCCGGTCTTATATGGAAATATTTTGAGGTCAGAATTAATTTTTTAAATTCATTTGGAGTTGTATGAAGACCAACAAAATCGTGCAAATTTATATTGTATTTCTGGCTGGTTGCCTGTAAGCCCATTAATCTTCCTTCGGTAAGGTCAAGCTTTTCGTCAGTCAGAATGAAAGAAGAGTAAATTTTTACAAATTTGGAAGGGTCGAGTTTCAAAATTTTATTCATTTCTTCAATCTCAAAAAATGAATCGAAAACATAATAATCATAGTCAGTCTGTTCCTGTGACAACATAGTGATAAGTACATCGATTGCCTTTCCGAACATAAAAGAGTTGATAGCAAACGGTGGAGCGTCAGGAGGTAATCTCTTTGCTATTTCACTGACATCAGCGGAATATACAACTTTTTTTACCGGAATATCGTTTAATCTGGACGCAAATTCGTCCATAACATAACAGGTTACATCATGACCCATTTCTGCTAATTCTCTTACGATTTCAACACTACAGGTAAAATGACCGTGTAAAATACCGTTTACAACTAAAATTTTCTTTGAATTTGTTGTTTTTAAAGCTTCGTTCATTTTTAATTCCTCCGATATTAACGAAAAAAGATTCGAAAGGGAAACAAGCTCGGAAATAAGAGACAAAATCTCCATAAACATAAAAGTTAAGAGTTTCTGTCTCTGATTTTTTACCAAAAAACTTGTTTCTTATTAATGCAAAAATTATTATACACTATTGAAAAAGATATGTCAATATAGGCTTTGAAGTTCGGATTAACCGCAGAATAAAGTAATTCACGCACTAGTTAGAAATAAGGAAAAAATGGTTCAGTTATCACCGGGCGATTTAGAAAAGTTATACAAGAAATTTTTTATGAACTGTTAAATCGTTCATAGAAAATTTACACATGGAGTATTGCATTTGATTTAGTGTTGGGATAAAATTATCTGATGGAAAGTTCTATATTAAGAGTTAAGGAAAAATTAAGGTTTGATTATATCAATAGAAAAGAGTGTGTGATATAATCTGTTCGTGATAGAAAAGGAGGTAATTATTCTATGTACACTGTACTTGTGGTTGATGATGAACCGGGAATAGCGGAACTTCTGAAACTATATTTTGAAATGTACAAATATAATGTTATCGTTTCGGAAAACGGTCAGCAGGCTTTAAAAAGTTTCAGAGAAAATAAAGTCGACATCGTTGTTACTGATATCATGATGCCTGAAATGGACGGATATGAACTGGCGCAGAGTATACGTGAAATAAGTGATGTGCCTATACTGTTTCTTTCAGCTAAGACTGAGGTCGCAGACAGGATAAAGGGTTTGCGTACAGGAGCAGATGACTATATAGTCAAACCTTTTGACCCGCTTGAAGTAGTTACAAGGGTCGAAGTAAATCTTCGCCGTTGTTACGGTTATTCCGATGAGCGTCATAACGACATATTAAAATGCGGTAATCTTGAATTTGATGTATCAGGCTGTAAGCTTTACAAAAATAAAGAACTTGTTGAACTTACTGCACTTGAATATCGCATATTACAGTTTTTTATGGAAAATCAGGGGAAGGTGCTTACTAAAAATCAGATTTATGAAACAGCGTGGCTGGAAAATCAATTTCCCGATGACAACAGCATAATGGTTGCTATCAGTAAGATAAGGACAAAAATCAATGATGAAAGATACAGGTATATTCATACGATAAGAGGACTGGGATATAGAATGGAGGCAATAGAAGATGCGTAACAGAGAGTTGAAACTAAGGAGTATAGCAAGAAGATTTGTTTGGTTTTGTATTTTTATAGTGTTTGCAGGTGAGATATTTGTATTTTACAAGTCGGCATTTTTAGGATTTGCAGACGGGTATTTCAGTGCAGTTGACAGTATTCCTGATTCAGAAGTATATGTCATGGAAAATCATTATTTGACTATCAAGATATTGAGTACAGTTTTTTCAATCGTTACGTTTGTTCTTTTCTATATATTTGCGAAAAAATATTTTATAGTACCTGTTGAAGAACTTGCAGACGGTATGGAGCGTGTTGGAAAAGGCAACCTTGATGTACGTATTTCTGAAGGTGGAAAATTTGAGTTTGGAGAGATACAGAAAACTTTTAATCTTATGGTAGAACAACTGCAAAATGATAAGAAAAACAGAGAAAAAATAATATCGCAAAATACAATGATGTATTCGGGTATAGCGCACGATCTGAAAACACCTATGACGATGATCATAGGTTATGCAAAATTTCTTCAGAGCAATAGTGATATTTCCCAAAAAGACAGACAACGTTATCTGGATAATATTATCAGTAAAACAGAAGATGCAAATAAATTGCTTGATTCTTTGTTTACATATTCCAAGCTTGAAAACAGTAGTTATGAGTTGAAAAAAGAAAAAAATGATATTGCTGAATGTCTGCGTTCATGTGTTGCAGACCATTATAAACTGATTGAAAAGTCAAATATAAAACTTGAACTTGATATTCCTGAAAGCAAGACAGAGCTTGTTTTTGATGAATTTGAATTAAAACGTGTATTTTCAAACCTTATCATGAATGTTATAAAACATAATCCTGAAAATACGGAATGTTTTATATCACTTAGCCTTTCTTCGTCAATGGGACAGTACAACGATATTGTTAAAATCATTATTGCAGATGACGGACCTAAGATATCATCATCACTTATTGAAAAATTATTTGATTGTTTTAGTGTCGGTGATTTATCGAGAAATACACGTAACGGAAGCGGGCTTGGTCTTGCAATAAGTCAAAAGATAATAGAAAGACATGACGGAAAACTTTATTATTGTGATGTGTGGAACAGTAAATATAAATGTTTTGTTGTAGAACTAAAAAACAGACTTGATATGTAACTAAGTAAAATTAAGAATAAAAGACATAACAATATCAAACGGTCAGAAATGCCGTTAATGTTGTTATGTCTTTTTGTTTTATTTCTTTTTTCGTATTGACAATACAAGCAGAGCGGATACATTCGGATAAATCATAAGTCCGTTGAAAATATCCGAAAGTGTCCATACGATTTCGGGTCTGGTTACCGCTCCGAGAAATGCTGTCAGGCAGTAGACAAATTTGTACAGGTATGAAAATCTGTTGCCGGTGATATATAAAAATGCACTTTCACCGCAATGTGCCCAGCCTATAAGAGTTGCAAAAGCAAAAATAATGATGGATACGGTTACTAGGAGTGCTGAATATTTTCCAAAACAGCTACCGAAAGTATTTATTATAAGTTCTGTTCCGTAGCATGAGAAATCGTTATTTTTTGATAGGTAGCAGAGTACAGCCAGTGCCGTTATAGTACAGCATACAAATGTGTCGGCAAATACTTCAAGTATTCCCCACATTCCCTGAACTTCCGGTTTTCTGCAGTTTCCCGAAGTATGTATCATGGCAGATGTTCCAAGCCCTGCTTCGTTTGAAAAAACGCCTCTTTTTAGTCCTGTTGATATTCCCCTTGAAATTACTGCACCGCTTATACCGCCTCCGACTGCTTTTAGTCCGAAAGCTTCACTGAAAATCATTTCAAATGCAGATAGTATATATTCGTGATTTTTTATTATTACTGCAAGTGCTGAAGTGATATACAGCAGAGATATAGCAGGAATGATGATCTGTGTTATATTTGCTATTCTCTTTATTCCGCCGATTATAACAAGACCGCACAAAAAAGATGTTATAGCACCTGTTATAAATGAAGAATCGGGGCAGGCTTCGGACACGGCACAAGTTATTGAATTTGACTGAACCATATTTCCCATTCCAAAAGAGGCGAGTACACATAGTGATGCATAAAACAGTGCTATATATTTGTTTTTAAATGCGGTTTTAATGTAATTCATAGCACCGCCCTGCCATTTACCGTCGCTGTTCTTTTCGCGATAAACTGTTCCGAAATAATTTTCCGAATATACTATCATCATTCCGAGAAAAGCCGATACCCACATCCAGAATATCGAACCCGCTCCGCCTATTGTTATTGCAGATGCGACACCGATTATATTTCCTGTTCCCATTGTGGTGGCAAGTACAGAACAAAAAGAGCCGAACTGACTTATTTCGTTGCTGTTGCATTTACTTGTTTGCTTTTTAAATATAGTACCTATGGTTGAGCTGAATATGAGTTTTGATTTTGTTATCTGAAAGAAACGTGATTTTACAGTGAGGAAAAGTCCTGTGATAAGTATAAAAGAGAGTGTATAATTTCCCCATACTATACTGCTTATTTTTTCAAGAATAAATACCACCCCTTATATTTTCATATATAAATTTTATGACAGGGGACACGTAAAAATACAGATTTTTTTAATTGATAAAATAATAGACATAAATATAATTGTATGTTATAATTCTATATTGTAAAATAAAAATATTTGAAAAGAGGTTTTTTAATGTATCGGTTATTGATAATAGAAGACGATAAAGGAATAGCTGAGGCAATTAAAATACAGGCGCAAATGTGGGATCTGGAAGTAAAGTGTGTTGAGAACTTCCGTAATGTTATGTCCGAGTTTGCAGAATTTAATCCTCATATTATTCTTCTTGATATCGGTTTACCATTTTTCAATGGATATCATTGGTGCAGTGAAATTCGTAAAGTGTCAAAAGTACCGATTATTTTTATTTCTTCTGCGTCGGACAATATGAATATAATTATGGCAATGAATATGGGTGCAGATGATTTTATAGCCAAGCCTTTTGATCAGAGTGTACTTATTGCAAAACTACAGGCAATACTGCGAAGAACATATGATTTTTCGTCATCTGCTTTAGTTCTTGAACATCGTGGAGCATTTCTGAATACAGGTGATAATACGCTTACCTATAATAACGAAAAAATTTCCCTTTCCAAAAATGAGTTTAAGATATTGACTATTCTTATGAATAATAAAGGAAAGGTCGTAAGCCGTGAAAAACTGATGGAACACCTCTGGGAAACAGACAGTTTTGTAGACGAAAATACGTTGTCGGTAAATGTAAACAGACTGCGAAAACGTTTAGAGTCGGCAGGACTGGAAAACTTTATTACAACAAAATTTGGCGTAGGTTATCTTATAGAGAGCTAAGGAATGATAATGATGAAATTATTTTTAAAGTATATAAAACACAAATGTCGTAGCATAGTTGTATCAGCATTTTTCATTCTCATATTTTCAGTATCTCTGGTACTTTACAATTTTCCTCTTCAGGCTGTTATATATCCGTCGTGTCTGTGTATTCTTTTTGGATTTATATTTTTGCTGAGTGATTTTATACATACCAAAGACAAACATAAGATGCTTGAAAGTATGCGAAGTATCACTGATGTTGCTGTCAGAAAATTTCCTCGTACAGACAGTATAGAAGATGAAGATTATCAGAAAATAATACACCTTATAAACGAAGAATTTAATATCCGTCAGATGGATGCAAACCGCAAATATTCGGATATGCTTGATTATTATACAGTATGGGTGCATCAGATAAAAACACCTATAGCTTCTATGAAACTTAATCTGCAAAATGAAGATTCTGCTTTGTCACGTAAACTTTCATCGGAGCTTTTTCGTGTTGAGCAGTACGTGGAAATGGTATTGACTTTTCTAAGGCTTGACTCTGATAGTACCGATTATGTTATAAAAGAATATGACCTTGACTCTATAATAAAATGTACGGTAAAAAAATTTGCAGGTGAATTTATCAGCCGTAAGATCAGTCTGATATATAAACCTGTAAATACAACAGTTATTACCGATGAAAAATGGCTGTCGTTTGTAATAGAACAAGTTTTGTCAAATGCCTTGAAATATACACCGTCAGGCAATATCTCCATTACTGTGGATAACGAAAAGAAACTTTGCATACGTGATACAGGAATCGGTATTGCTCCTGAGGATCTGCCACGTATTTTTGAAAACGGATTTACAGGTTACAACGGACGTAATGATAAAAAAGCAAGTGGCATAGGTCTGTACCTTTGCAGGCGTATATGTACAAATCTCGGACACGACATAAAAGCACAGTCAAAAGTTGACGAAGGAACGACAGTTACAATAGATCTTTCTCAGACAGAATTATCAACAGAATAAACTTCTTACAAAACTGTTAGATTTGGAGATGAATTTGTAAGCAGATTCGATAGAGATATATCACTTCCTTATGATATAATGATAACAGAAATCACAAAGGAGGATTTTAACATGAGTATTTTAGAAATAAGCGGAGTGAAAAAAATATATACAACACGCTTTGGTGATAATAAGACAGAGGCTTTGAGAAGTGTTTCGTTTGATGTAAAAAAAGGTGAATATGTAGCAATAATGGGTGAGTCGGGTTCAGGTAAAACCACATTGCTTAACATACTCGCAGCCATTGATAAACCAACATCGGGTTCGGTAATTCTTGACGGAAATGATTTTTCAAAAATCAAAGAATCTCAGGCGGCAGCATTCAGACGTGATAATCTTGGATTTGTATTTCAGGAATTTAATCTGCTTGATACGTTTACCGTAGAGGATAATATCTATCTTCCACTCGTACTTTCAGGCAAGACTCATACTGAAATGGAAAAAAGACTGCAACCGGTTGCAAAACAACTTGGCATAGAGCATATCCTGAAAAAATATCCGTATGAAGTATCAGGAGGTCAGAAACAGCGTGCAGCAGTTGCAAGAGCATTGATAACTGCTCCGAAACTTATTCTGGCAGATGAGCCTACAGGTGCTCTTGATTCTAAGGCAACTGATGAACTTCTTCGTCTTTTTTCGCAAATCAACAAGACAGGACAGACGATTCTGATGGTTACACATTCAGTCAAGGCTGCAAGTCATGCAAGTCGTGTATTGTTTATAAAAGATGGTGAAGTATTTCATCAGATCTATCGTGGAGATAATACAAATGAGCAGTTGTATCAGATGATATCGGACACTCTTACTATGCTTGCGACCGGTGGTGACAGAAAATGAAAAAAAGTTTTTATCCTAAGTTAGCTATTGACGGAATAAAGAAAAATAAACGATTATATTTTCCGTATATTCTTACCGAAATGGTAATGGTAATGATGAGTTACATTATTTCTTTCCTTTCAGCGTCAGAAATGCTTGAACATATGGAAGGCGGAAGTACTTTAAGAATGATACTTCCGCTTGGCAGTGTCGTTATTGGTGTATTTTCATTGATTTTTATGTTTTACAGCAATTCATTTATTATCAGACAGCGAAACAAAGAGTTCGGTCTTTATAATGTTCTGGGTATGGATAAAGGAAATCTCGGACGTATTATATGCTGGGAAAGTCTGTTTGTAAGTATAATTTCTATCATCGGAGGTCTGATTTTCGGTATCGCATTTTCAAAACTTGCCGAATTGATAATGTATAATCTGTTGTCGGAGAAAACAACATATACTTTACAGATTGATTTTATTTCCGCAGGAAAAGTAAGTTTGTTGTTTGCAGGGATATATTTTTTATTGTTATTAAAGTTTATTATAAAAGTATGTCGCAGTAATCCTCTCGAACTTATGCGTAGCGGAAACACAGGAGAAAAACCTCCCAAAGCCAACTGGTTATCAGCAGTTGCAGGTGTTATTATTCTTGCGATTGCATACTATATCGCAGTATCAATAAAAAATCCGTTATCTGCTATAGTATGGTTTATGGTAGCTGTTATTATGGTTATAGTAGCTACTTATATGCTGTTTGTTGCGGGCTCGGTGGCTTTTTGCAGGATATTGCAGAAAAATAAAAAATACTATTATAAATCAAATCATTTTGTTTCTGTATCTTCAATGGTATACAGAATGAAACGCAATGGTTCGGGGCTTGCATCTATATGTGTACTGGTTACTATGGTTATGGTAATGCTTTCGGCAACAATGAGTATGTATATAGGAGCGGAAGATTCTTTTGCCACAAGATATCCGAAAGATATATCTATACGACTTGGTGTTCCGGATATAAAATATTTTGATGAAAAATCTTTTGAAAAAATGCGTGACAGTATAAATGAGCTTGCTCCCGAAAGAGAAAACGTACTTGAAATGCCTTGTATTTCTGTTGCAGGATTGTTTACGGAAGAAGGCATGATAATAGATCAGGAATCTCATGCCGAATTTGATATATCCACTTATGACAATATTGGATATGTGCAGATCATAACACTCGAAGATTACAACAGGGCAATGGGTGTAAATGAGTCGCTTGAAAAAGATGAATGTTTTATTTACTGTTATCGGACAGAATATCTGAATGATACATTTACTATTGAAAACTGTATGCCGTTGAGAGTAAAAGAAGTTCTTGATAAAATATGTATTCCAAATTATATGGTGCTGGAAATAGTACCTATGGTCGTTATCGTAACATCGGATATTGAAACTCTGGCAGAACCGTTACTTTCTATAAAAAATTCATGGGACAATAGTGTTTTGCAGATGTCATGGAATTATGATTTTGATATAGACGGAGATGCAGATGAAGAAAAAGCAGTTTATAACAAAATAGACAGAGGAATTCCGGACATCGCTATTCATGAAGAATCCGGTGATTATAATTATGGTCTGGTTTCAAGAGCTACAGAACGTTCAGAGTTTTTCGGTATGTACGCCGGACTGCTGTTTATGGGTATACTTCTTAGTATAGTATTTTTATTTGCAACTGTACTCATTATTTATTACAAGCAGATCACCGAAGGGTACGAGGATCATAAGAGATTTGAGATCATGCAGAAGATAGGTATGACAACGCATGATATCCGCAGGTCTGTTAATTCTCAGGTGCTTACAGTTTTCTTTTTACCGCTTTTGTTAGCAGGACTTCACCTTGCTTTCGCTTTCCCGATTTTATGGAAACTGTTACAGATGTTCGGTTTTAGCAATATGGAACTGATGATCGGTGTTACAGCTGTAAGCTATGCGGTATTTGCGGTGGTGTATGTACTGGTGTATAAGATAACTTCAAATGTTTATTATGGTATTGTGAGTGGCGGAAGAATGTGATATATAATAAAAAGACTGCACGTGTTTTGATGTGCAGTCTTTTTTTGTAAAATTGTAATTTTTATGACTAACTGATGCGATAGAAATATTGGTTATTTATCTTATTTTTCGATCAAATCTTCTATAGTACAACCAAGAGTTTTAGCAAGACGATATATCGTACTTACACCGGCATTGTTAATGTCTTTTTTGCGTTGTTCGTACATCTGGATAGATCTGAGCTTTACACCTGAGAGAACAGCCAGTTCTGCCTGAGTACAACCGTATGCAGTACGAATACGCTTCAGATTTGTACTCGAGAAATATTCTTTCATTCGGGTATCCATAATATCTGTAAATTTAGTGATATCGGCTTCATGTAGGGTATAATACATTTTTTCAAGTTCATCAAATGAAACGATTTTGAAGATATCACCATATTTTCTTCCGGAGTACCATTGATAATATGCTATAGCCCATCCGATCCAGTATTCTTTTGAGCGTCCAAAATATTCTTGCGGTTCGATTTGTATTTCTTTTCCGGTAGTTTCAAAAATAATTTCAACCACGACTTCGATTCCGCTTTTTCCTGTAATGTATGCATGTTCACCGTTTCCGATCCGGCTACTGACAGAACTGGCAGTAAACATTTTTATGAAATTACTTCCGGAGATGTTACAGAAATTTATAGCATAGTTAAAGGAGTCACCTAACATTGACTGTACTTTACTGATATAGATTTCTTGGTATGCGTGGGTCATCATTTTTTATGCCTCCTCTCATTATATCCTGAATATACATGCCATCGATTTCATGTGAAAGTATTTCCTGGTAAAGCTTACTGGCTTCGTCATTTCTGGCTTTGCGAAGGATGTAGTATTGTTCTTTTGGTGCAACATCAAATCCCTCAAATTTAAGTTTTGAAAAGGCAAATCTGGATTTTATAACGATTTGCTCTCCTAACTTTCCAAGACGCATAGCCTGTGCCAGTTGTTCTACAGAAATACCGTTATTTAAAAATGACTCTGCGTAGTCAAAATAAGAATCATCAGCACGGTAGCCTGTGATGAGATCAAAAGCGTTTACGTTTATTCCAAAGTTATCGATAAGATAACGTTTGGCACGTGCTGCTACAGGTGTTTTAATAGAAAACAACCTGTGTTCTACCAGAACAGCTATCCAGTTCAGAATAGTGTAATCAGGACAGTTAAGATTTAGAATATTCAGATATTCTGTGTCCAGGGTATAACAGTTAGAAAATCCATTACGCAGTGAAGAGACTGCCCATTCTTTAGCAAGAGCATCACTTTCAGTGCAATAAAATCCCAGTCCGTAATCATTATTTTTTTTGCCTATTCCAAATGTTGGAGTTTCAATAATATGCTCTGAACCATGGTATATAGTAATTATTTTATCCATCTTGCTTCCTCCGATTCGTTTTTAAGTATATTATATCACTAAAGTGATAGGTGGTCAACGGGATTTTGCACTAAGATATAGTAGATTATTTTCTGTGTTTACAACTCCAAAAAAAATGCGGTTCTTTTTAAGAACCGCACTAATCATAATTTTCTTTCGGTTAAACCTAAGACAAGTCTGGATATTATGAAACCATAAAAAGCTCTGTATAAGCTCCCTTGCCTCTAACGCATACTTCATCGCTTAACGTTCTCGAACTCTTACGAGTAACGCTGAATATCTTCATATATATTATATCTTTTTATTAAGTTTTGTCAATAGAAATACAGGGTAAAATAATCTGGAAATATTTGCGATGTTAAATTGAATTTAGTGCAGTCGTTTTTGTACTTGATGTATCAGTTAATAAATTTTATTATTCGGATCATTGAAAATATCAAAGAAGTTATTTCTGTAAAGAGAGTAGCTTTCCATATTGTTTTCACTGTTAAAAATAAATGATTGTCTGCTGTCAGCGTCTTTTTTCAGCAGATACAGATCGACCTTTGCAATAGCAGGTTGTTCACGTTTTTTGATGATCATCAGAGAATAGGAAATAGGATACATGGTAGTTTTTATCTGTACTTGATCAGGATATTTATTTTTCAGATTTTGCGCTAAATTTATACTGTCTTTAATTACATCTCCAAATATGTCAAAGGTGTTTCCGTAACAATATATATCAGATAAATTATATGCAAACTCAGACTCAGGATCAATAAAAAGAAAATTGATAATACAGCCATTTGTTAATGCATTGATTATTGAACTATAGTTATCAGGTTTAAAAAAATCCGAATATTTATGTATCAGACTAGGAGTAGATATCTGCATCATATCTATTTCTATAGCATTGCTTATAAGTTCGGTGAATTGGTGGGTTATATCTGTTTTGTTGTATACTTTCACAATGTTACAGGTGTCTGTATCTTCTTTTTGTGGTGAGATTATTCTGTTTGTTTGTGCAAACAGAATAAGTGTTGAAAATAATGTTTCTTCATTATAATCATTTAATATTTTTTTGAATTTTTCATTTATGTTATCAGTAAATTCAAAACTATATTTTAATGATGCTGTATCAAAAACAAATGCTTTTACAAGTTGCTTTAAGATTTCAGATTTATCCGGATATTCATTAAATAGTTTTTGTGTATGTTCGTAGCAGATATCAAATATAGAATCACTGTCAAGGATATTTTCATCGTTGTATGAAAAATATTCATTATCAATACGCCCGTTGTTCAGCCATTTGTTTGTTGATTTGTAAATGTTGGGCGTATAAGTTTTAAATGTTGGATGTCCTTCTTTCTGGAAATTATATAGTAAATTAAAGTATTCAAATTGATTACGGATTGATAATTGCTCTTTGAAATACATTTCATACAGGTTTTTATGAATATAGGAAAAATAATTCATTATAATCTGGTACCTCCCTTAAAAAAGTTTAATTATTAACTCAAACTTCGCAGTTAGAAACTGCGTGTGCATCTTGAAAATTCAATAGATAGAGATAAAAAAATATAGTATGTAGTCTCCAAAAATGTTATAATAATATTACCACATATTAATCATAAAATCA
>SVNW01000097.1 GCA_015066745.1 Ruminococcus sp.
AACTTACGCTGTTCCCAATCATCAGTGAAGCCCTGGAATCTGATATTAGGTTTTTTTGTATCTGCCATTTTATTCACCTATCAACAACTTTTTAAATTCGCTGAGGCCTTTCATATCAAATTCACTGCCAACCAATTGATCTATCATTTCACTAAGAGCTTTTTCAGTAGATGAAATTTCTTCTTCTATTTCAAAATACGTTGTTGAGTACTTATCACCAAGAGACTGTATTTTCTTTACAAGCTCATCCACAATTTTATCTGGCAACATATACAATTGTTCAACCATGCTTGTAATCCACTTTTCTTTCAAAAGTGCATAAACTTCTTCGTCTGTAAGCTTTTCAATAGTTTCTTTTGTTTTTTCTATCAGCAATGCTGCTCCACTCTTAATTTCAGCTTTAAGAGTCTTTTCTTCTCGCGCTATATCCTCATAACGAACAAGTTTATTTTTAAGTTCGATTGCCTCTGGCGAATTATCTTTCTTGAGTTCTTTCAATTTCGCAGTTACTTCTTTTGCGACAAAAGAATCCTTTTCATCATTGAGAATACTCTGTTCTTTTTCTTCCTCGGTTAATGATTCTATTAATTCTTCATACTGTGATGGGATTTCCGCTAACCGATTTTCCATAGCCTTAAGAGATTCTGCTTCTTCTTTCAAAATAGTAGACTGAACAAGTGCAAACGGAATAATATGACCAATCCATCCTTCTTGTACTTCTATTTCTTTGCCATCTTTCTTTTTAAGAACCATGTTAGGATCCACTTTTTTTGTTGCTTCAAAACCTTCAGTCTGAATTATTTCAAGATCTACGGCAATCTTTTTCCATTCATTATCAAGAATCTGATATGCTTCATATTTATCAATCAACGGAATACCGGCCATACGGTTAAAAATGGTTTCACTTATATCCGCTTCACCCTTTGTAACATTAATCGACATCATTCCATCCAGAAGCAGAGATTTTAAATATTCTTCAAAACCTTCATAAGCCTTGGCATAGAGATTTTCAAAATTAACAACATTTTGATGTTCTTTTATAGCCTTTTTAATATCATCTACTGCAATATCTGAAAAAGGTATATCAGACTTAGTGAACAATGATTCTTTCAATGCTGGAAAAGCTTCCCAATATTCTTTTAAATCTTCAATTTCTGATGTAGGTATGCCACCGAACATAGAAGCATAAATATCCCAGCTTTCAGCTTTTTCAGAAGAATCCACATATCTTGGAATATTAAGATTGTATTCATTGTTTCTAATTTCTTCTCTACTTACTTTTCTAGAGAATTTATCAACATCTGCCCTATTAATAACTGCATCCGCAATTCTTTTTATGTCTGAAGAACGCAGCTTGTTATTTTTGCCTTCTTTTACATAACCTTTTGATGCATCGACGATGAGAACGTCTGTATTTTCTCTCTTCTGTTTAAGCACCATAATGATTGTAGGTATGCCTGTACCAAAGAATATGTTAGCTGGCAATCCAATAATTGCATCTATATGATTGTTCTCGATAAGGTTTTTACGAATTTCGCCTTCTTCGCCACCTCTAAACAATACACCGTGAGGCAAAACGATGGTCATAATACCATCTGGAACAACATGATAAAGATCGTGAAGCAAAAATGCGTAGTCAGCTTTCCCTTTAGGTGCTAAGCCAAAACGTGCATATCTTGGATCGTTTTCTTTGTTAGTCGGATCCCAGGCCTGAGAATAAGGTGGGTTGGATACAACTGCATCAACACGAAGTCTTTCATATGTGCCGAAATCCTCTTCTTCAAAATATGGCCAGTCTTGTTCCAGTGTATCGCCATTACGTGTGAAAATATTATCCGGTCTGATACCTCTCATAACGAGGTTCATACGGGTGAGATTGTATGTGTTCTCTTTAAGTTCTTGTGCGTAATACTGGATTTTGTCTTTGCTATTCATGTACTTTGATACACTCTTACCAATGTTAATAAGCAAAGAACCAGAACCACTTGTAGGGTCATAAATTTTAATATTTTCTCTGCCTTGTAAATGATGTGCTACAATTTCAGACATTAAGATTGATACTTCATGTGGAGTATAGAATTCACCAGCCTTTTTACCGGCATTTGCAGCAAACATACTGATAAGATATTCATATATAAAGCCGAGAACATCATAGTCCTGCTTTCCATCCATAGGGATATCTTTTATAAGTTGCAAAAGGCCACTGATAGCTTTCGTTCTAGCACCAGATGTATCGCCAAGTTTACTTAACCCAGTTTCAAGTGTCTGGAATATCTTCTCATATACTCTTTTATGAGATGGATTAATATTTCTACTAAAGGCTGATAACGCATCAGTTACATTTGAAACATCAAACTCTGCGCCTTTTTTAAGCCAAGTTGAAAAAAGATTTTCATATGAAATAAAATAGCCAATATTTTTCTTAATGTAATTCACAGTATCGTCATTATCTTCAGTAAGATATTCCATATCCTCTTCTGTGAAATCATTTTCTTTCAGATACTTTTCTTCTTGATCCGAAAGGTATTTGTAGAATATAAATCCCAAGATATAGTCTTTATATTCATTAGCTTCAATTTTGGAACGCATCTTATTGGCGGATTCCCAAATTTTGTTTGCAAGTTGCTGTTTATTCATTTATTATTCCATCCTTTGATTATTTGTCTTCCTGTAATTCCATTATTTCATCAAATGTGCAGTCTAATGTAGTACATATTTTAACTAAGATATCTGTTGTAATATTTTCTCCACGGTTTAATTTACTCATTGTATAAGAGCTAATATTAGCTTTTTCTGCCAAATCTTTTTTCTTCATATCTCTATCAATGAGAAGTTTCCATAACCTTTTGTAACTTACCGACATGAAACCCCGCCTTTCGCTGTGAATGAGTAATAGTTTACAATAATTATACTTGTAACACATTAATATTTCAATTAAAAATATAGCGATACCAAACTTTTCTCTTATTTTGTCGATAATTCGCTCAATATATTTATCCATTAAAAAATAACAGCGTGCAATAAACACGCTGTTATTTTCTACTAATTTAGTTTTTCTTTTAAGTCTTTTTCAAATTCTTTTATTTCTTCTAAACAGTAATTTAGTTTTTCAAAAATCTCAACTTTTGAAGTATTAACATCAAGTTTAATAGTGCTTGTTTTAAATGGGATTCTCCACTGCCAATCAACCTTACCCATCTTTGCTGGATAATGAACATTTATCTTGTCACATAATGCCCTAAATTCTGGAGTAATATTATGTGAACTTAAAGCAAATTGAATATATACAGAGTCTCCGGATCTATTCATTATTTCGTAAAAGTAATGATTATCCGTGTTCCACCCACTAGGAGCATTAGGAATGTCTGGAAGAAGGTTTGACATTAAAGGTGTTGTAAATCTTGTGTAAGTGCGATTGCATCTTTCTAAATCCAAAACTGCATAATCACTCATTTTTACCCACTCTTTGACTAGACCTGAAATATAAAGCAACTTTTTACTTTCTTCATCAAGCAAATACTCAAGCATTTTGCCGCAGATTTTATCGCTCCATTCTGCATGGAATTCTGCCATCTTTGGCCAATCTGCCTCATTTGTTATGCTTACATTATTTAGATGATAGCATATCCACGATGCCTTGTTTTCGTTTGCTCTATCCCAAGTTAACGATACACCTAAACTGCTTTCTATTTCTTCTCTATTGTTATAAAGAAGATCGAATGCAGCTTTATTCTTTTCAGTATCATTGTTACCAAGCCAAAAATCTATTCTTGCATTATCGTAATTTGCGACACAGCTAATACAAAAACCACTTAATCCAAAGAAACCGGATGTAGTATTTGATGTAGTAGGTTTGCACCCACTAAAAGTACCCCTGAGATAATTTTTCTCCGTGATAATTGGAAGTGCATACTCCCAGTATTTGCGTCTTATCTCATGTCTGTCTGTTTCAACTCTTTTATTTGTTTCATCTTTCAGATAAAATACTAAATCCATGGCATCAATATTATAATGAGTAAACAGTTTTCTTAATATTGATATTTTTAACAAAGTATTGGTATTCTTTTCGACATAAATATTATCATCAACTTGCAAAGCCTGACGCAATTCAGATGTATTATTCCTAAAATACACTGATAAGTCGGATTCACCTTTGTTTTTGTAGGCAAACTCAGTTAATACCGATTTATCCTTCTGATGCAAGAACTTAACCATATTTTCAAACATCTCAGCCCAGCTTGATACAATATGTTCGACAGCTTGATAACTGTATTTGATAATATCACGACCAGTAAAATCAATGGTTTCATCATCCAATGAATATGCTTCAAATTCTTTCTCTGCAGGTTTGAAATCTGTTGATGGATAATACCATATTTCAATGGCTTTATTAATCATTTCAACATTTCGTTCTTCAAGTTCTTTAAGTCCCCATACGTCTTTCATTGCGATTTTCTGGTTCATCTTCAGACCGCTCTCTTTATAACCACTTGTTTTATCGTCCCTTTTTTCTTTAAAAGGTTTATTGCTCAAGTTTGGGTTATATCCTGTTAAAGTAAGATTTGCCAATCGGTGTAGCCATAAAGCGTGAATCTCTTTTGCATTATTTTCGCCTAAATCTTCTATCCATGCAGGAGTCAATCTCTGAGGCATGATATGTTCTATAGTGTAAACATTGTTATCCAGATGTGTATACACATCCTTTGTTTCGATAGTTCCATAATTTTCAAAGCGTTCAAAAAGATATGCTTTATATTTACCTCTCATCTGATATACTTGCTTCTCAGACAGTTGTTTTACAAATTCTTCATCATTAGGGAATCGTCCACTTTCTCTCTTCCCAAGAAGAGTATATATAAACTTATCAACATAATCTTTAGTAGAGTTATCGTATCTAAGAATATCCTTATTTAATGTAAGGAAAATCTTGTTGAGTGCATTTGTAGGAACTTCACAAATGTTTCTACGGAACAAATAACTTTCTGTAACAAAGAAGACTTGTTCGACCTCGTTTAAAGATAATTTTGAATCTTGATTCAACCTGAGCACTTCCATCAAGAATGGTCTTGTAACTACAATTTCCAGACGATTTAGCCTATATAAACAATCATCGAGTTTTTTACTACCTAAGCCGCTTTTACCTGTTAATAGCTTTTCAAATAATCTTGCATATTTCAATAAATCTTCCATCAAATTTTCAATTGGAAAATTCTTTGATTGCGCATATTCTTTGAATGCCTTATATACATTATTAATTGTAGGTGTTACTTGCTGCTTTATACTTAAATAGTCTCTGATGAAACCACTCACATCATTCTGTGTGCATTTTTCAATTTTTACCCAATAATTTTCGTAATACTTATTTTGTTCTGGGGGCTGTAAGCTCATAAGAATATAATTTCTTATTTTATCACCCTCTGTAAGAGCAAGACCTGTAGAGTTTAAACTTTCAAATATAAGCTGGGCATTATCTCCTGGATCAAGTGTTATGCTAATTATTTCTAATTTTGCAATAGCCGCAAACAGCTCTTCTGCTTTAACTTCTTCCTTTTGGACAATATCGTAGAAGTAACGATAGTTCAACGTAAGATTTGAATTCGCTTCATAATCTTCTTCATCACCAAAAAGCTTGACAAGAGCATCCCTATCGCTTTTTACCGGTCTTAATTTAATTCTGTCTTCATCTTTAGCCCATTTTGAAATAAGAAAACGCTCTTCTATCTGCTCATGCAGATTCTTTTCTTCTATTTCAATTTTAGAACTTCGTGCTAAATCCCGAATCGCCAGTAACAACAAAGAAATCGTTGTTAATCTTTGTTGTCCATCAATAATGTGATATTCTATTTTACTACCGTTCGGTACAACAGCTGAAACGATGCTTCCAAAAAAATGACTATCTCTTCCATCGGTCACTATTTTCTTCAAATCATCGTATAACTGTCTACAGTTATCCAATTTCCAATCATATTTTCTTTGATAGACAGGAATAATAAAACGTTTATCTGCGCCTTCCATGAATGCTATCATTTTAGATTCTGAACCCTTCATTGTGTTCTCCTCTCTTGTTGCATATATTTTATTATAACATCCTGCTAGATTACTATCAACAAACAGAATATACATATATCAAGCCATCTGCCTTTATAGAGCCACTTATCGACATCAATAATAGATTAAACATCTTTTTTGTACAAGGATATCAGACTATAAATAAATTATAATTTATACTAAGTCTTCCCATAAGACTTTATTATTTGTTTGCGTCAGCTCGTTTAATTGAAAAAATTGTGATTCATTAAAACCATATTCGACAGCCACGTCGGTGGCTGTTTTATTTTGTATATCAATAAATAATCTTGTTTTGGTAACAGTTACTTCCTGTTCTATGGTATTACCTTGATCATCTGTAGTTTCTATTGTATCAGTATCTTCATAAGGTTCAGTTTCATAAATTATTTCAGTCATGTCCCAAAATACTTCTCGTATAAGTTCGGCCTTTTCTTCATCTACTGTTACAACCTCTGCACCATCTTCTGCAGTAGTTACTTTTACAGCATAAATGGCAAGTATATCTTTCCAGTTTGGTGTTGTGTCAGACATTTCAAAATCATCATGTGGAACTTCTGTTTTTATCTTTTCAATTTCTGCAAGATACTCTTCATTGATTTCTTGTATAACCGTATTGAGCGTATATCCTGTTCCTGTATCTTCTGTAGCCATAAATATGCCGAAAGAAGACCCCATAACCAGGCCGATAATACAGATTATTATTGTAAATAAGATTGCAATTCCTCCTGTCCCCATCAGTGCAGCAATCAGTATTTTTGTGTTGGCAATAGCAAGTTTCGCTGTAGTTGCTGCAGCTGTGGAACCCCTTTTTATAAATCCAACTATTTTTTCTTTTATCGTAGTTGCGCCTACAGTTTTTGCTTTAATACTGTTTTTTACAAACCTATCTTTTGCTCTTGCTACCATAGACTTTTGTGGGATGGTATTGTTCCGGGGCGTATTATTCGTATACATATTCTGAATGGGAACATCTTTACTCTTTATAACGTTAACTCGCTTCTCTGAATCCAAAGCTCGTTTCTTCTGCACAGACTTTTTGAAATTACTTTTAGCAAATGACTGTGCAGATGATGATGCTTCATCTGTCATATCTTCAAGAATCTCATTAGCATACTCATAAGTGCTACCATTGTTTTCTTCAACATTTCTATTTGTTTTCGTTTTAGCTTTGATATATCCCGCCTTCATATTATGAGCAATATCAACTGTCTTATCAAAAACTTTAATGTTTTTCTCATTATCTTTTGTTTTAATTCTGCTCAAATCAATCACCTCCATATACATGAAAATAGCCCCGCACTATAAGTGCAGGGCTATTAGTTTAATCACGGTTATTCTTCAATAGTCTGGTCTACAATTTCAGTTTCTACAGTATCAACAACTTCGGATTTAACTGCATCGTCCACAGGAGTTTCTGTCATTTCAACATCAACTGTTTCTTCTACAAATTTCTTTGCCACTACAACAAATCTGCCGTTTTCATGTGTGTATTCACAAGTGGAAAGAGTAAGAATTTCATCGCCAAATTCTGCTCGGATACCTGTGTCATAAGCCATACGTTTTTCACATTCAGCCATAAACTCTGCAAACTGTTCTTCATCCATGTTTGTAAAATCGTTATAACAGAATGTTTCATTGTTTGTGTCAAATGCAAATGCGTACATAATCTGGTATTCACCGAACTCTGCCATAGTATCAAAATTGATAATCTGATGTTCTTCCCAGAAATCTTTATCTTTGTAATTTACAAGGTCTGTGAACATAGTGCCATTCTTCATATTATGGCCATAGATAATAAGATTGTTTGTAAGGTCTACAAAGCATTCTTCGTCAAGGTATGGAACACCATAATTGCTGTACTGTTTTTCAAAGTTGTGCTTAAGATAGAAGTTTGGATTGTCTACTGTCTGCATAACAGGGTAGTTAACATTTGTACCTTCAATTTTAATCCAACCAATGAAATCGCCATTTTCTTCAAGAAGAGCCTGGTACTTTTCATAAGCCATTTCCTGTTCGGATTTTTCATCTGTCTCTTCTACAGAATCAGAAATAAGCATTTCGATTTCTTCAAATTCCTGGGCGCTCTGTTTTTCTGCAAAAGTCTGATATACAGATACGGAAAGTGCTACTGCAGCAATTACTGCAAGTACAGACATAATTGTCATACCGATAATTTTCTTTGTTTTAGCATTAAGTTTTTTCATAAATAAAATTCCTCCTTTAAATGAAAAGGACAAGCCATTTAAACGGCCTGTCCTGCAAATATACCCTCACCAGGGCGTGTTGTCATAAGTTTATATAGTTTTGTATCCTGTGGATACTTGTTGATGAACGGCACCAATGCACTACCATACTTGATAAGACCGCAGCCGGAATCTGCGTCTGTGATGAAGCTGAGCTGCTCCTGTGAAATGTTCAGTAGTTTTGCAAGTTTATCTCGGTCACTTGCGGCCTGATTCAGCATAATAATAAATTCAGAGTTTGAAAGCATTGTTCTTGCCTGCACAGATTCAAGAAGATATTCTACGTTCTGTGTAATAGCACAAGGATATGCATTTCTTTTTCTGAACTGTCTCCATG
>SVNW01000098.1 GCA_015066745.1 Ruminococcus sp.
TTGACTCCTTATCAAATAAGAATGAGTAAGAATAAATGATGTTTTTGTACAGTATTAACAATAACGTGGATAAATATTTGTGATCTTATTTAGACACAAATGTTTCAAAAAAGGTTGACCACAACACCTGAACTCATAATATGTACATTGTATATATTTATTTCTTCTCCGTATTTTGAAAAGATATCAGGTGAAGTTGAAGCAATAACTTTTCCGTCAGTAGATAATCTTTCTATACTCGAATCCGAAATAGCATATATTGTTTTGTCTGGTGCTACTTTGATATCGGAATAAGAGATATTTTCGATGAGTGTATGTGCTTGTGAAAAGTTGTTTTCTATTATATCAAGCACATATGTATCTTTATTTCGTTCATTACCATAAATATAAATATTATCATCTATAACAGATACTGATTTTATGTATGAATAATCTTTTGGGAAATCAGTTAAATTATATTCTTTAACGTTACTGTAAGAAAGTTTATTATACCAACCGAAGTCATATACATATAAATCTTTTTCAAACCCTATTACTGAGTTACTATCGATATCAAATTTACTTGCTTTGTAGTAGTCTGTGATATCTTCTTTAGTTATATTGATATTTTGTGTTTTATTGCTATCAACGGACAACGTGTTTTTCTCTGCTGATTTACATGATACCATTGAAAAAAGTGTTATGGCAGATACCATAAAAAGAAAAAAACTTTTTGATTTCATATGATTTCTCCTTAAAAAACAAGCAACCAAGATAAATGGTTGCTTGTAAAAAAATAGTTACTTTACATTAAAAGTATGTGACAATAATTCTTCGCCACCATAAGTATAGTTATTAGTGGCGCTTATTACATTGAAGTCAAATAAATTTAAATGTGTATATTATTGTTCAAAATTAATATAACATAATTTTTTGTATCTCCTATGCTATTATACTACAATAATTTACTTTTTTCAATTATAAATTTTATAAAATATTTGTAACATAATATATATTATGCAATAAGAAAATTGAATAATATTAAAACTTGGCAGATGTTAGTGATTGATATTTTCAACTATGTACACATATTTTATTTTTTATAGTTTCAAACGTTTTCTCGCCTATTCCGCTCACTTCCATGATTTCTTCAATACTTTTAAAACCGTTGTTCTGATTTCGGTATTCTATTATTTTTTCAGCTTTTTTCTCGCCGATTCCTTTAAGTGTTGTAAGTTCTTCTATGTCAGCTGTATTTATATTTATAGTATTGTTTTGGTTTTGAGAAGAAACTGTGGTGACAGTCTGAGCGGAAGAAACGGTTGTTTTCAAAGTTTCGGCTGAAGGTATGGTGACAGATTCTGTTACGGTACCTGTAACTGAGGTGACAACTGCATTTACTATTTTTGGAGTCGGCGGTGTTTTGTCAGGCAGGCTTCCGTATATAAAGAGGCAGGTGGCAGCTATTATTATAATAGTAGAAAAAATAAAGTATAGTTTTTTATCTCGTTCCATTTGCTTTTTCCTTTCTTTTTTATCTTTTACTTTATTTTACACTATTTTTTGAATTTTGTAAATAGTTGTAATTTGATTTCTTGTCTTCAAAAATATTTTTGATGTTTTTTTGAAAATAACGTTGAAGTGTTTAATTTTATTTGTTATAATTTACTTAGGGTGATTAATATTTATTTCACTGTATATCATGGGATTTGGTATACAGAAGATTGTTGAGAGGAGAATTTATTTTGAAGAATTTGAAGAGATTGATCTCGGCAGTTACAGCTTGTGCTATGTTGTCAGCGGCAGTTTTACCTGTCCATACAGCAGACAAAGGTGTTTCTGAAAATGTTGTAAGTGCTGAAGCGGCAAAATTTAACTATGCTGAAGCTTTACAGAAATCTTTATTTTTCTACGAGGTACAGCAGGCAGGTCCGCTTCCTGAATGGAATCGTGTTACATGGAGAGCTGATGCTACCATGTCAGATGACGTACTCGGAGGCTGGTATGATGCAGGTGACCACGTAAAATTCAACTTGCCTATGGCATATTCGGCAGCAATGCTTGCATGGGGACTTTATCAGTATGGTGACGGTGTTGATAAGATAGGTCAGTATGAGATCTATCAGAACAACCTTGAATTTGTACTTGATTATCTTGTTGACTGTGACAGAGGCGATGAAGTTGTTTATCAGATAGGTGACGGTGAAGGCGACCACAAATGGTGGGGTGCTGCTGAACTTGTTGAACTTGAAATGGGCAAGAGAAACAGCTACACTTGTAATGCATCATGTGTAACAGGCGAAATGGCTGCGGCACTTGCGGCAGGTGCGGCTGCATTAAAAGGAAAATCATCAAAGACAGATGAATACATCAAGTATGCAGAGCATTATTTTGATATTGCATATACCACACAGAGTGATGATACATATACAGAAGCTACAAACTTCTATAACTCATGGAGCGGTTTCTGGGACGAACTTTTCTGGGCAGCAAACTGGCTCTATATAGCTACAGGGGATAAGGCATATCTTGACAAGGCTACAGAGTGTATACCGAATCTCGGACGTGAAAGTCAGTCTGAAGAACTTAAATACACATGGGGTCATTGCTGGGACGACGTTACACAGGGCGGTTTCCTTCTTTACGCTATAAATACAGGCGAAGAAGAATGGATAAATCAGGTTGGCAAACACCTTGAATACTGGTCTGACCCAAGCGGTTACGGCAGCAAATCTCTCAAACATCTTCCCGGAGGTCTTGTATGGCTCGATTCATGGGGCTGTCTGAGATACGCTTGTAATGCAGGATTCCTTGCAGCTGTTGCTTGTGATACTATTTTCAAGGACAATGCTGAAAAGTCTGCAAAGTACAAAGAATTTTATGAAAATCAGATAGACTACTGTCTTGGCGACAACCCTGACAGCAGAAGTTACGTTGTAGGATTTGGCGAAAATCCTCCTGAACACCCACATCACAGAACTTCACACGGCACATGGGACGATATGAAGGACGAAGCTCTTAAACATCACAGACACGTTCTCTACGGTGCGCTTGTAGGCGGACCCGGAAGTGACGGCTCTTATGAAGATGCTATCGACAACTATGTAAACAATGAAGTTGCGACCGACTACAATGCCGGATTTACCGCACTTCTCTGCAAGATGGTTTCAGAGTATGACTGCAAGACTCTTCCTGACTTCCCGGTAGCTGAAACTCCTGACGGTCCTGAATTCTATGTTCAGGCTAACATCAATCAGGAATCGGATTCGTATACGGAACTTAAAATAAATGCTGTAAACCATTCTGCATGGCCGGCAAGATATATTTCTGACCTGTCATACAATTATTATTTTGACCTTTCAGAAGTATTTGCAGCAGGCCTTACAGCAGATGATGTTACAGTAAAAATAGGTTATGATGAATGGGCAAATGCAACAGCAGAAGGTCCTTTCCAGTACAGCGGAGATATTTACTATATAAAAGTAAAATACGAAGACGGTTCAGTACTTGCTCCTATAGGAAAGGAACAGGAAAAGGCTGAAATTCAGGTAAGAATATCTATTCCTGACGCAAACAAGGTCTGGGATTCTTCAAATGACTATTCAAGAGAAGGCATAACCAAGGATAATATGGACCAGACCATAACAGACAGAATCACAATGTATGACGGTGATACTCTTGTATGGGGTGTTGAACCTGACGGTACTACAGTAGGTGACAACAAACCATCTGACAAACCGCCTGTTACAGAACCTGTTGATCCTCCGGCTGATGAGCCTGAAGACATCATATACGGTGACCTTAACGGTGATAAGAAAGTTGATCTTACAGACCTTTCACTGCTTAGTATTGCACTCCTCGGAGATACCACACTTGACGAAAATCAGAAACTTTGTGCTGATGTACAGTATGATGGTACTATCGATATAGCCGATCTTGCTACTTTAAAACAGTATGTTTCAAAAGATAATGTAGTTCTCGGCAAATAATTACAGCAGGCTGCTAGATACAAAAACAGGGATTATAAGGGGGAAAATGATGACACACGAGTTTATGAAACAAGCACTCAGAGCTATTTTAGAAAATTCTGATGATATGATATTTTTAAAAGATGAAAATCTTGTATATCAGGGGGCATCTAAGCCTTTTATAAAACTTACCGGAAATTCATCTGAAAGTGATATAGTCGGTCATACAGATACAGAGGTTTTTGAAGATAAAAACCTTGCAAACAGATATATCTTAGATGATCACAGACTGCTTGCAAGGGGAGAAGATCTTGTAAATTATATAGAGCCTATTCCCAGTGATGATAAAAAAGCAAGATATGGTTCTACATCAAAGTATATTTTAAGGAACGAAGATGGCAAAGTTTGCGGAATTCTTGGAATAACGAGAGATGTTACAAGAGATTATCTTGTCAGGCAGCAGTATCAGAGAGAGTTTAAGTATCTTTTTGAACTTCCTGAAAATACATATGCTGTTTGCTATATAGATGTTGACAGCTGGCGTGTTATATGTCAGCGACGACAGAAAATAGAGAAGGGTACTTTACAGGAATGCTGTACTGTTGATGAGATATGCAGTTGTGCTTTGGAGTCAATTGCTGACAAGGATTCGGAAGCATATCATTTTTACAAATGCTTCAGGGCTGATGTTCTTAATGATATATATGAACAAGGGAAAAAATATATCAATTTCAAGTACGAACGTAAACTTTCAGACGGTTCTGTCCGCTGGGTACGAAACGAAATAAATTTTCTTACAGATGCCGACAGCGGTCACTTGTGTGTTATGCTTTCTGCAAAGGATATAAGTGCTGTCAAAGATGAAGAGAAAAGACTTGAAAAAGCGGCAAAGCTCGATGCCATGACATCTGTTTTTAACAGAGAAGCAACAATGGAGCATATACGCCGTATATTATCAGAATACAACGATAAACAACACGCTTTGTTTATGATCGATATTGATAATTTCAAAGGTCTTAATGATACTCTCGGCCATCAGGCAGGCGACGAATTTCTTATAGGTTTTGCCCAAAAGCTGAAAAAACATTTTCGTGAGACAGACGTTGTAGGCAGAATCGGTGGCGATGAGTTTTTTGTATTTGTAAGAAATATTTCTGAAACAGTACAAGTCGAAAACAAAGCCGGGGATATACTTGATATCGTAAGAAGTGTTGCCTCAAATTATCTACAGGTAGAGCTGAGCGGAAGCATCGGAGTCAGCCGATATCCTGAAAACGGAAATACCGTTGAAGAACTTTATGCCTGTTCGGATACGGCTTTGTATCAAGCTAAAAAAAGCGGAAAAAATCAATATGTTTTTGCAAAATAAATAAAAATGCAACCCGGTTTTACTATTAAGCCGGGTTGCTTTTTTAGAGAAAAAATGAAATTTTGAGAAAATATCTTTTAACATATCAAGTAAGGAAGTGTTGATAAATATAATTTATCGACTTATTTTCTTTCGTACGTAAGTCCTGTTATATATGCCACTTCTTTTCCGCCGTCATCGTTATCAAATACACGTATATCGTATTCACCCGACTGACCGGAGATCTTTTCAAAGACAACTTTATTGTTTGTCACGTCTTTGAGGTGTTTGTAGGCGATATCATAACTGTCACACACAGCTTCCTTACCATGACCTATTGTTGAAGGGACGATTCCTATCCATGCTGTTCCGCTTGTATCATATCCGGATATATTGATGTGTATTTCAAGTTTGTCTTCTGAAGTGAAACTCATCTTATCCGGTTTTATTTCTCTGACAGTTATATCATTGTCTTTATCGACGATAACCAGATCTTCCTGTATGGGTGTATCATCTGATGCCTGAGAAGCTGGATTATTTTTGTTTACCTTTATTTTTGAAGTTGTGTCATTATCATTGCATGATGCAAATGCAAACATTAAGCTCAATGTACAGATTGCGAGATAAAATTTTTTCATAACAATATCCTCCGACAAAAACATAATAAATATATTTTAGCATATTTATAAGGATTTGTCGATTGTTTTGGAGAAAAAAATATGTGTGGTGGGGTAGTGTGGCAGAAATTATATTTAATAAAATAGAGTTTCGAGTGTTTGATTTCGGGTATATTGACAGAAAAAATACGCTGTGATATAATTATTTTATTGATTTTTATTTTTGTTGGAAAATAAAAAAAACTGCTTTATAAAATCAAGGTAATTAGCACAACACTTGTGCAACGGATAAACCGCGATTACAAAAAACTTTTTTTTGAACTTTGTAGTGTAATTTTATAGGGTAAGAAAATTTTTTGATACTATACTTTAGAGTAAGGTTAGATTATTTTTAAAATCAAAGGTTAAAAAAATAACAAAGCGATGATTATATAAATCCCCCATAAACATATACACCAAAGTCATATGTCTATGGGGGATTAAACTTTATTCTTTACTTTACTTCAACGAAGCCCCAAGCGTTTTTGTTGCTCCTACAAATGCAAACAAATATGTAATAATAAGTGAAATAATAAACTTTCCTTTGATTTCTACCAAAGTCAGAATTTCAGATAAATTACTAAATGCATCACCAAAAGAAGTTCCAAGTAATATTGAAATTTTTAAAGCATATGATGCTTTTACAGATAAGAAAACGCCGATAACGCATACACCGATAACTATTGTCCAGTCAATTTTATCGAAGTTGTTTACAGATCCCGAAAGCATTCTGTAGAGGTAGAACACACCTAAAAACAATACCGCACCTGATACGCATGCCGCATAACCGAGAGTTCCGAGTAAGATGATAAGAATTGCTCCCGGAATAGCACCGATTAATGCACCGACAATTCCGAGAAAATAACCCATAGCAGGTGATTCCGAACCTGATCTTGTGAAACGGTTGAGGAATGAAGAAGATGAAAATTCAAGCTGATTGTTGTTTATATTGGTATCTGTATCCGGAATATAATCCGGAGGAGTATATTGACCGCTTCTTGATGATGTGTTGTTCTGATTTTGCTGATAGTAGGACTGATTGGTCTGAGTGTTGTTTCGGTTTTGCTGATAGTAAGACTGATTAGGCTGAGCGTTGTTCTGGTTTTGCTGATAATAGGATCTATTAGTCTGAGTGTTGTTTTGATTTTGCTGATAGTAAGACTGATTAGACTGAGCGTTGTTCTGGTTTTGCTGATAATAAGATCTATTAGTGGTCTGAGCGTTGTTCTGGTTTTGCTGATAGTAAGACTGATTAGACTGAGCGTTGTTCTGGTTTTGCTGATAATAAGATCTATTAGTAGTTTGAGTGTTGTTCTGGTTTTGTTGATAGTAAGACTGATTAGTCTGAGCGTTAGTTCTGTTTTGCTCATACTGAGATTGATTAGATGAAGTATTGTTCTGATATTGCTGATAAACGGGCTGATTTGATCGATAATTGTTCAGATTTTGCGGATATTGAGATTGATTTGATTGATAATTATTTTGATTTTGATGATATTGTGTCTGAACCATCTGAGAATTATTGATCGGTGATGCAGAACGATAATTACTTTGACCTGCTCTGTACTCTGTATAAATGGGTTCAGCCGTCGTATTTGCGGACGAAGGTCGTGGTTTTTCCAGTGAAATATTACTTCTTTGACTGTTCTGGGCATTGGTATTCATTTTTGATTCTCCTTCTGAAAATAAAATTATACCATTTATTTTATCATTTTTAATGATGTTAGTCAAGACAATAATCGACATAATAATATTTTTTAAAATAGCGTTTCGGGCGATGTTTGATAACATTTCAATACCGCAATTACATTGACTGACTTTGAATAATGTGTTAATATATAAGTAAATCGTAAATCAGGGAGTGAGACAAATGCCGAAAATAAAACCGATACCTGTAGGAGTAGAAGATTTTAAAAGACTGGTTGATAAGGGATATAATTTTATAGATAAAACCCTTATGATAAAAGATTTGCTTGACAATGAAGATATGATAAGCCTTATCACCCGACCACGCCGATTCGGAAAAACGCTTAATCTGAGTATGATACAACGTTTTTTTGAAAAAACAGAAGAAAGCAATGCATATCTTTTTGAAAATCTGAAGATAAGCTATGAGGGAGAAGAATATCTCAAACATCAGGGAAAGTATCCGGTAATTACATTGTCATTGAAAGCACTAAAACAACCGGATTATGATAAATCAATTGATTTTTTTAAGTTTATAGTGCAGGCAGAATACAAAAGACACAGAAAAATACTTGAAAGTAATAGAATATCAGATGAAGACAGAGAAAAGTATAAACGGATATTAAGCGGAAAAGCAAATGAATCTGAGTATGGATTTTCTTTGAAATTTTTATCGGATTGTTTAAGTGAAGTATATGAAAAAAATGTGATCATCCTCATAGACGAATATGATGTACCGCTTGAAAATGCGTATTTCTGCGGATTTTATGATAAGATGGTATCGTTTATACGAAGTGTATTTGAAATTGTACTAAAAACTAATCCT
>SVNW01000099.1 GCA_015066745.1 Ruminococcus sp.
CTAAGGACGCACTTGAACAGATAGAAACTCAGCAGTATGCTGTTCCTTATCAAAGTGACAGCAGAAAAGTTCATAAGATAGGAGTCAATATTTCAAGCGAGAGCAGGACGGTTTGTGAGTGGATAGAGGAGTAATTTTCAATTAATTTACTCAAAACCATTGAAAAAATATTCACAATGTGGTAAAATAGTTTAGCGATATAAATTTATATAAGAGAGGATCTTTTGATTTATGAAATACCTTGTAGTTTTATGTGACGGTATGGCTGATTACCCTGTAGAAGCACTTGGCGGAAAGACACCGCTTGAGGCTGCAAACACACCAAATATGGATAAGTTTGCAAAAGATGGTTATGTGGGACTTGTAAAGACTGTATCCGATGATATGAAACCGGGAAGCGACGTTGCAAATCTTTCTGTTCTTGGATATGATCCGCATAAGTACTATACCGGCAGATCACCGCTTGAGGCAGGAAGTATCGGAATTGATATGAAAAATACAGATGTATCTTTAAGATGCAACCTTGTAACTCTTACAGACGAAGCTGCTTATGAGGACAAGACTATAGTGGACTATTGCGCAGGCGATATTTCTACAGAAGATGCAAAAGTACTTGTTGATTATCTTGCGCAAAACCTTGATAATGAAGAATTCAAGCTTTACAGTGGCGTAAGTTACAGACATTGTCTTATCTGGAACAACGGTACTCTTGAAGTAGGTACTCTTACACCACCTCATGATATAACAGGTAAGCCGATAAAGGAATACATACCTGCTCACCCGAATGCTGCAAAACTCTATGAGCTTATGAAAAAGTCATATGATCTTCTTAAAGATCACCCGCTCAATAAGGAAAGAGTAGCAAAGGGACTCAGACCTGCAAACAGTATGTGGCTCTGGGGCGAGGGCGTAAAGGCTCAGCTCGATCCTTTCAAAGAAAAGTATGGTCTTAAAGCATCAATGATCTCAGCTGTTGACTTGCTCAAGGGCATCGGTAAATTTTCAGATATGAATGTTGTAAATGTTGAAGGTGCAACAGGTTATATCGATACAAATTTTGCAGGCAAAGCCAAGGCTGCTATAGAAGAATTTAAAAACGGACAGGATTTTGTATATATCCACGTTGAAGCACCTGATGAATGCGGTCACAGAAATGAAGTTGAAAACAAGAAAAAATCAATCGAAATAATTGATGAAGTTATACTTGGACCTGTAACAGATGAGTTAAGAAAAATGGGTGACTTCAAGGTTCTTGTAACACCTGACCATGCAACACCGCTTGCACTTATGACACACACAAATGATCCTATTCCGTTTATCATATATGACAGCACAAAGAAAATTGACGGTCCGTCAACATTCAATGAAAACACAGCGAAGGAAACAGGAAACTTTATCGAGATAGGTTATACTATCATGAATAAGTTTATAAACGGAACAGATAAATAATATCAGAAAAGATTCTGCCACACGAAAGCTTTGTGGCAGAATTTTTAATATAAAGGAGAACTTTTGGTATGATAAAAGAACTTGTACATGACCCTATTTTTCTGGCGTTAAAATCAGAAGAAGCCGTAAAGGAAGATATACAGGACGCACAGGATCTACTCGATACTATTACTGCACACAAGGAAACCTGTGTAGGAATGGCGTGCAATATGATAGGAGTACGGAAAAAAATAATATGTTTTAGTGACAGCGGAAAATTTGTAACTATGTTTAACCCTGAAATAATAAAAGCAGAACACCCCTATGAAACAGAGGAAGGTTGTCTTTCACTTCTCGGAGGTCCACGACCCGTAACAAGATATAAAAATATAAAAGTAAGATATCAGACAAATATGATGCAGACACGTATAAAAAATTTTTCAGGCTGGACAGCACAGATAATACAGCATGAGATTGATCATTGCAATGGCGTTTTGATATGATAAGAAATATTTTTAATAAAGTCAATGCTTTGTGTATAAATTATACAGAAAACGTTTTCTTGATTATATAAAATTTGTTTTTTTATTGACATAATAAGAATTTTATAGTAGAATATTATTATAATTTTTTTATGATGAGGTGTTAATATTTTGGAAAATAAAAAGAGAAATATTCGTCGTACAGCAGCAGTGATACTGTCTGCAGCTATGATGACATCAGGATTTGCATTCAATACACCACAGATGGTGGTATCTTCTCCGGTTTGTGCGGTTGAGGCTTTTGTACCAAGTACATTACTTGAGTCTGCTACCGGAAATGTAAGATGTAAAGTTTATAATGATGGAGAAAGCACATTTAATATGAACGGAAGAACATACTCACAGGGTGTTGTTATGGGCAACGGTTCGTATGATAGTAATGCTGAAATTGTTTTTGATGTAAAGGATATAAGTACAATTTCATTTTCTTTGGGTCATGTGGACAATAGTCGTTCTGATTCTGCTGAGTTTAAAATATATCTTGATGATGTTGTGGTGGAAATATTCACCCTTTCTCAGAATGAACTTATAAAAGATTATACGTTAGACGTTTCAGGGGCATCAACATTAAAAATATTTAGAAACGGGAATTATTCTAAATATGCGTTGGCTGATATATCGGTAGATGAAGAAAAAGTACAGACTTATTCAGTGCCGGAACATAAAACTTCAGCACTTTTTGTAAAGAGTATATATGACAGCTATCGTACTTCTGTTTATGATGGAACAGATTCAGGAAATTATTTTCGTATGAATGGTAGAAATTACAGCAACGGTATAGTTCTTGGTGATGGAAGTTATGATACTGGAGCTGCTTTTTCTGTAAATGTTGAAAATGTTGATAATATTTCATTTACGCTTGGTCATGTAGATAATACAAGGTTAAATGAGGTCAATATATCAATTTATCTTGATGATGTTCTTGAGGATAAGTTTACACTTATGCCAAATGAACCATTACGAGAATATTCGATTGACGTTTCAGATGCTTCAACGCTTCGCATAATAAGAGACGGTAATTATTCTAAATATGCAATTGCTGATATTTATGTAGATGAAGCAAAGCCTGAGATTTCATATGCAGTACCAGATTATAAGACGTCATCTATGTTTGTTAATGATATATACAATAGTTATCGAACAAGTGTATATGATGGATTTACAACGGCATATTCATTTAAGATGTGCGGAAGGGATTATTATCAGGGTATAATTATTGGAGATGGAAGTTATGATAGTGAAGCTGCTTTTTCTTTGAATGTAGAAAGCCTCAAGACAATTACTTGTGATCTTGGACATGTTGATAATACCAGACTGTCAGAAACTATGGTTACGGTGTATCTTGATAATGAACCAGTGGATAAAATTAAATTACTTCCCAATACACCTATACGTGAAAATTATACCATAGATGTTTCAGGAGCAAAGACACTTCGAATACATCGTACTGGAAATTATTCGAAATACGCACTTGGAAATATAAGAACAGAATCTCTTGAACCTAAAAACTCATATACTGTTCCCGAATATAAAAGTTCAGCTTTGTTTATAGAAAGCCTGTATGATAATTATCAGACAGCTACTTATGACGGAATAAGTGGTGCAATAGGCTTTAATATGCAGGGAAGAACTTATCATCAGGGACTTATACTCGGAGAAGGAGATTATGATAGCGACGCATACGCTACATTTAATGTAGAAAATCTGAAAACAATAAAGTTCGACCTTGGACATGTTGATAATTCAAGTTTTAATGAAGCTAATTTTTCTATATATCTTGATGGTGAACTGGAAAGAACAATAGCTGTCAATGCATACAAGACGATTGAAACAGTTGAGGTAGATGTTTCCAAAGCCTCAATTATGCGGGTGTATCGTGATGGAAACTATTCAAAATATGCAATGGGCGATATTGTTGCAGATGAGCTTAAACCTAAGAAACCACTTGAAATACCTGAATACACAAAAGTAAAAGATTTTATTTCTTCTTACTATGATTTTAGCAGAGCAACTGTGTATACAGATACGGATCAGTATACCAAGTTTAATATGAACGATAAGGATTATACACTTGGATTTATACTCGGTGCTGATTCTTATGATTCAGGTGCGTCCATTACATTCAATGTAGAAAAAATCTCATCTTTATCATTTAATTTTGGTTTGGTTGGCGAAAAGCAGAATACAGCAGAAACACTTTATATCTATAAAGACGGAAAAGTTGTAGATAAGATACTTCTTACACCTGAAAATATAATAAAATCAAATCCGTATACTATAGATACTTCTGATTGTTCAACTGTACGTATATACAAAGACAAGAATTACACAAGATACGGCTTTGTAGACTTCAAGATTGAAGAACAGAAAGAAGAACCACCGGTAACTGAACCGCCGGCAACTACAACTACTACAGTTACAACTACACCACCACCTGCAACTACAACAACAGCACCGGTAGTTACTACAACAGTACCACCAACCACAACACCAGCTAAAACAACAACAGCAAAACCAGCAACTACAACAACAGCCAAAACAACAACAGCAAAGCCTGCGACTACAACAACTGCAAAAACAACAACAGCACCATCAGCAACTACTACAGCCATGACAACAACTACTGTTATGACTCCGGAAGTTGTAGCAGGTGATGTAAACTCAGACGGAAGTGTTACTACATCTGATGTAAGATGGATACTTCAGTACATAGTAGGAAAGGTTAAGTTATCTGATGAGCAGGCTAAATCAGCTGACTGCACTAAGGACGGTACTATAAATACAGCAGATGCGTTGAAGTTACTAAGATTTATCATCGGCGAGATAGATACTATTTAATTGGGGGAACAGAGAAAAATGAAAAAAATGTTATCTCTGATAGTGGCACTTATGATTATTGCCACTCAGACTCCATATGCATATATACAGCCGGAATCGGTAATGGCTGAACAAACAGAACAGATCGAGTCTGTAAGTATAAATGTTTCAGAACTTACCGAAATAACAAACGGAATGATCACTGTAACATACGATAATACAAAACTTCTTCTTAAAAGTTCAAAAGCAGGAGATACTTTAAGTTCTGCTATGTGTGCTGTAAGCAACAAAGACGGAAAAGTAACTATCGGTTTTGTTTCATCAAGTGTAATATCTGTAGAAGGTTCTTTACTTGATATTGAATTTGAAAGAATAAGCGGAACAGAGGATATTTCGGAACTTTGTTCTTTTGAGATCAATGAGTTTATCAGTCTTGACAAGGACGGAAAAGAGTATAATGCAAGTACCGATTCTGTAAAACTTGTATCAGATACGGTAAAAGAATCGGCAGTTGTAAGTGTTGTCGGAAAAATTTCAGAAGAAACATCATTACCGCAGGTCATGCTAAATATTTCCGAAAATACAAATGCTACTAACGGTGTATTTACTGTAAAATATGATCCTGAGATAATAAAATTTGAAAATGGTTCTGTTTGTAAAGCTTTTGAAGGAGTTATGGCAGAAATAAATGAGGTTTCTCCCGGAACTATAAAAATAGCATTTATAAACAATACCGCAATTTCAGCAGGCGGAGATATGATACAGCTTGATTTTTCAGCTGTAAGCGAAGGCAATACCGCACTTGAAGTTGAAGTAAACGAACTTTGCAATATTTCCGATGATTCTACTAAGGATATCATCTGTAAAACAATTTCTGGCTCGCTGACAATTGACAAAGTTGAAAAATCAAAAATAACCTTAACAGATGCAACTGCAGAAGTTTCGGGAAAAGCTGATATTTTTGTAAGCTTACCTGAAAATACAGGAGTTACAAACGGTTCAATGATGCTTGAGTATGATACCAAGCTTGTAAAGTTTGATTCTTCTGAGATTTGCGAAGCGTTTGAAGGTGTAATGGCGGAAGTAAATGAAGTTGAACCGGGAAAAATAATGATCGCTTTTATAAAGAGCGACGGTATCTCGATTGGCGGAAATGCTTTGAAATTAAGCTTTACAGCGATTGCCGAGGGTGAAACTTCACTTGCACTTTCAGTTAAAGAGTTTTCTAAGATTTCTGTAACAGGCGATATTTCAGATATTCCTGTAGAAACTGCAAATGGTAAGATCACAGTTACAGTTTCAGAAGAAGTGGAATATGACGTAGACGGAAACGGCGTTGTAACAGCGATCGACCTTGTTTATGTACAGAAATGTATTTTAGATAGCCTGAATGTAACGCCTGATATATACAGACGTGCTGACGTAAATAAAAACGGAGAAGTAAATATTTTTGATCTTATAAGATTAAAACAGATAATGCTTGAACAAGGCTAAAAAAGTGCGACCCCTGCACAGCGTTAATTTGCTGTGCAGGGGTCAGTTTATCGTCGGGAGTATTATGTTAATGTCTCATTCGGGTTAAAAGGGAGTTTTTCTATCATCAATACAGGTTCAGTGTCATCAAGTATTGCGTATGTAAGATCGGTTCTTTCAGTGTTAAAGCATATCTTTACTTTGTCACCCGGTCTGAGTTCATTTTTTGATACGTTTCTGAATACTGTTTCTGTATCAGATACCACAAATGATATTTTTCCGTTTTCGGTTTTCATGATATATCTGTTATTATAATATTCTTCAATAACACCGTATGCATAATTTGAGTATTCAAGAATTTCTGACACAATTCTTATATCTGCCAACTCTACGTCTGTAAGATTGTCTTTTGGAATGACAGCAGTAGATAATCTGTTCATAATATCAGAGGTGTCTGTCTTGCTGTTGAAACTCTTGCATCTGATTTCAATGTAGCCTTTTTTCTTAGATTCGGGGTAGTTTACATTGACAGATTCAATGCAGTAAATTGTGTTTTCTGACATACCGAGAGTTGCTTTTAAGATAACAGCATTTTTTTCAAATGTTTCTTTAGTGATATTTTCAGAGAGTATATCAAGGTATCCATCTGAATTTTTTACGCAGTTTTCAAAGTCTTCCCATGTTTCAAAAGCTATTGCGTAGTTGTTCCATTCCTGAGATTTTATATATTCCTCAAATCCGTATGGCATATTGTAAGTCATAAATTTGTATTCGGAGGATAACATTTCAGTATCAGGTTTGAGTGTTATTGCATGTACATCACTTATAACGGCAGGATATGTTTGAGCCATACCAGGTGAAGCAATTATTTCGAGTCTGTCACCTTTTTTGAGTTCATCCAATTTTACATCAAAGAGTAAAGGAAGATCATTTTCGTTTATTGAGAAGGTTGTCATATGATGATTATCAACATTAAATAAGAGAGTATAATAATCCTGTTCTTCATTTTTGGATATCAAATCTAAAGTTCCTGTATATTTTACCGGTAACACTTCATTTATTGATTCAACCTGATAAACATAACGTGTTCCAAAAGAATCATCTATTATATTTGCTGAACATATGATTCTTACCTGTTTGCCTGATTTAAGTTCATTGAGAGTCATGTTATGAACTTTTGTGTTGTTGTCGGGGAACGGAACAGCGATGAAGTCTTCACCTGTCTGTAGTATGATAGTGCTGTTATTTATTGATTGTATAAATCCTTCAAGTATTACTGCAGATTTATCACTGGCGCCGTAGCCGTCTTTTTCAGGTGCGTATATTCTTGATACTTTATCAAGTACTACAGGATATGATGATTCTGAGAAAAATTCGTCTGTGTATACGATTATTTCCTTACCGACTGCAAGTTCTTCAGGAGCTACCGCACAATAATCAACAGGTTTTCCTGTAAGGTCAAAACTGAACAAACCAAATTCAGTATCGAGGATATATTCCTTGTCGGATTTCTGCACTATAGTGCCACCGATAGGTATATCATTGGCGCGTGTAGTCGGCATTTTTGTAGTAAACTCGGCATTTTCAAGATCGGGGAGTTTATCCAGAGGAACGGAGGCGGTTATTGTACGCATACGCAAATCTGCGGTATGAATAAGAGAACGTGATGAATAATTTACATTCATACAGATCTTTGATTCTTTTCCGTTGCTGTCGATCACAAACGATGATGCATAAGTATTTATAGAGCCTGAAGTTCCGAAAACATTTGCAAATATTGCGTTGTTTTTAAAGTATTCTTCGGCATTGTCTGCATCTATGCCGTAATTATAAGCGATTTTTCCGTTAGGATCATATGATTGCAGTGTCTTATAGTCTCTTATAACAGTAGAAGGATAATTTATTTCGATAAGAGGATCAAAGCCATTTTCAAATGTAAACGCCGAAAATTCATCATCGTCAATGATCCATGTTCCCTGTGTGGTTACTGTTTGTGAGGTTTGGGATTCGCCGAGTCTGATACCTTTTTCATGCATGATATACTGTTTGAAATGAGCCATATCAGCAATATTTACTTCACCGTCTTTCATTACATCAG
>SVNW01000100.1 GCA_015066745.1 Ruminococcus sp.
TTCAAATATCGTGAAAAAATAGCGATTTTATTGAAGATGATAATTAGTATATATATAAATGTCGTATGAATATAACAGAAAACAGATGAATATGATTTTTATGAAAGCATATACGGGAGGAGTAAATTTTGAAAAAACAAGGTTTTTTACAGTGTTCTGCAATTCTTATAATTTCAGTTATAGTTTCAAAGGCAGTCGGAGCGCTTTTCAGGATACCGCTTGCAAATCTTATCGGTGGTGTCGGAATGGGATATTTCGGAGGAGCTTACGGTTTGTTTCTGCCGATATATGCTGTTTTTGTTACAGGTCTGTCATCAGCCAGTGCAAGACTTATGGCAGAAAGCAGTGTGTTGTACGGTGCGTCGGGAGAAAAAGCTGTAAAAAAGTATTCGTTACGGAGTTTTGGCGTTGTAGGTGTTATAGGAACGGTTGTTATCATAGTGCTTGCACGACCTTTCTGCATGTATATAATAGAAAGTCAGCAAGTGTATATTTCTGTGATAGCTATTGCACCATCAGTATTTTTCAGTTGCATAACAGCGGCTTACAGAGGCTGTCGTGAGGGGCAGAGAAATATGTATCCTACGGCTGTTTCGCAGATAGCAGAAGGCATAACCAAACTTGTCTGTGGTTTGGTCTTTTGTGTAGCTGTTTTAAAAAAACCTGATTATTTTCTTAAACTTTCAGAAGGAATATGTGATGATATTTATGCTTTGGCATCGGCAGCCGCTGTTTTAGGAGTTACGCTGTCATCATTTATGGGAATGCTTTATATGATAGCAGATGATATTTTTGCTAAAAGAAAAATAAGCAGTGATTATTTTGGTTGTAAGCTTCCGCCGTCAAGAGAATTTGTAAAATCACTTGTTAAAATAGCAGTTCCTGTTGCGGTAAGCTCGCTTCTTACAAATCTTACTTCACTTGTCGATCTTGCTACTATAATGAAATGCGTAAACAGATCTGTAGCCAAATCCCCCGGATATTATCTGCAAAGATACAGTTTTATAGGAGAAATAGGTGAAGAAAACTTTGCGTCATTTGTTTACGGTTCTTTTAACGGTCTTGCGATAACTATATTCAATCTTGTTCCGTCTGTTACAAATATGTTTGGAAAAAGTGTTCTTCCTGCGGTCACTGATGCATGGACACAAAAAGACAGCAGTTGTCTTGAAAAAAATATCAGGGACGCATTACGGGCAACAGCAGTCATAGCAGTTCCGGCAGGACTCGGAATGTGTGTTACAGCAAAGGAAATACTTACATTTTTATTTCCGACTTCCTGCAACGAAGTGACTCTTGCATCAGAAAGTCTTGTATTTCTTGCTCCTGCGGTAATTTTTCTGTCGGTATCATATCCGATGTTTTGTATACTCCAGGCGATAGGTAAAGAAAATTGTCCTGTAAAGATAATGCTTGTCGGTGTTATAGTGAAGATAGCAGGAAATATATGTTTTATCGGTGTTCCAAAACTTAATGCTGCAGGAGCGGCACTGTCAACGCTTATCTGTTATGTTGTGATATTTGTGTTGTCTTTTGCGTATGTAAAACGCTATACTGGCTTAAAAGACGGAGTTTTCAGAATATTTGCAGGACCTTTTCATTCTGGTCTGCTCTGCATGGCATCTGCGTGGGTGTGCAGATGTACAGTTATGAGAATAACGGATAACAATACGGTTATTCTTATGTCAAGTGTATTTGCCGGAGGTGTTATATACATTTTTTCTTTGTGGCTTATGAATATACAACTAAAGAAAAATTTTTTATCTGATAGTAATAAAAGAAATTATTATATCCATTGACAAATTAACTGATATGTGGTAATATTACTCTTAATAATTAAATTTTCAGTGTTGAAAACACGAAAAATCATTTCAGATAAATGGGGTAAAGATATGAACAAACCAAAGATTCCAAACCTTTTTGCAGGGATAAAAAGTTTTCAGAATGCAGGCCCTGCTATAAGAGTTTCTATTATTACTATAATTGTAAATATGGTTCTTTCTGTTATGAAATTTATAGCCGGTATAATAGGAAATTCAGGCGCTATGATATCAGATGCCGTACATTCTGCGTCAGATGTTTTCAGTACATTTGTAGTAATTGCAGGCGTAAAAATGTCTGAAAAAGAAGAGGACAGGGAACACCCGTACGGTCATGAGCGTATGGAATGTGTAGCGGCTGTTATTCTGGCTGGTCTTCTTGCTGCAGTCGGATTTTTTATAGGATTTTCAGGTATAAAGAAAATATCAGGCGGAGGATATGATGAACTTGAAGTTCCCGGAGTATTTGCACTTGTGGCCGCCGTTATTTCGATAGCAGTAAAAGAATGGATGTTCCGTTATACACGAGCTGTTGCAAAACGGGTAAACTCAGGAGCACTTATGGCTGATGCATGGCATCATCGTTCGGACGCACTTTCATCTGTAGGTTCTTTTGTGGGTATACTTTTTGCTATATTGGGTTATCCTGTTATGGACAGTGTGGCGAGTGTTATTATAAGCGTGTGCATAATAAAGGCTGCTTATGATGTGTTTAAAGATGCATTTGACAAGATGGTTGACCATAGCTGTGACGATGAGACCGAATCTGAAATACGCAGTATTGTTATGGAGATAGACGGCGTTAAGGGAATAGATGTCTTTAAAACCAGAATATTTGGTGCAAAGATATATGTAGATATGGAAATCTCGGCCGATGGAGATATGACACTGAGAGATGCACATGAGATTGCTGAAAAAGTTCATGATGCGGTAGAGGAAAAGTGTACGGGCTGTAAACATTGTATGGTTCATGTCAATCCATATGTCGATGATGAAAAATAAAATATTTAGTTCTTCAAAAAGTCCACTATATATTTAAATATTGAGTTGCTAGTGTATAGGAAAAATGATATTATAAATATGCAAACTTTTTTTGTGTAAACACACAAATTCCTAAATCATTTTATCAAACTTTTAGCTTAACAGCGCAGGAGGACTGAATAAAACGGTCTTCCAAAACGGGAAGCTGATTTCAGATCGTCTGAAATCAGCTTCCCGTTTGCTGTTTAAGCTAAAAAAATTATTCTGATGAGATAATGTTTCTGTATTGCCCCGGAGTAAGACCGGTGCATTTTTTAAATATTCTTTGAAAATATTTTTCGTCTTCATATCCGCAACGTGATGCAACAGATGTGTTATCAGCAGCTGAAGTGTACAGAAGATATTTGGCATATGTTATTTTACTTATGATGCAGTCCTGATGAAAACTGATATTGTTGAATTTTTTGTAGAGTGATCTGAAATATCCTTCACTAAAACAGAATTTTCTGCACAACGCTTCTGTTGTAAAAAGATAAAGAGGCTGGGTGTATATATCGGTTTTTATCTGGGAGAAATTTTTATATTCTTTTTCTTTGATTTTTTCTATATATTCATTAGTTATCTTTTCTATTTTGAGATTCATGAGATTTGTTATGTCCTCAGATGATAATGATGTATCTGAAGTTCGGTGCGATATGACTGTAAAAGAATCCATTCCAAAGGTGCGTGCTATATCAGTGTTATGTATGATATTGAAGTTTAGCTTGTCACACAGAATTTCTTCATAACCGGGGTCATAACCTGCATAACCGATAAAGAGAAATGTGTTCTGATCAATAGTACAGCAAAATTCCTTTTCATTTTTTATAAGAGATTTTATGATATTTCCTGCCTGAACAGTAGAGTTAAGTTTCTTTTCCTGTTCAGTAGGAGTGAAGTTGTCAGAAAGCATATTTATTCTGAGCATTACAAAAACAAACTGCTCAGGAGATGAAGATTTTGCCACTTCAAGTGCGTAGGAAAGTCCGTTTATATTATACATTCCGGTGAGCGGATCATGTTTTTCGGGGACGTTCTGACATTTTAAGAGATAACTTATATCGTTTTTCATTCTTATAAATTCCATTGCATTTGAAAAAGCCTTTATCCAGTTACGGAATATAGAGTCATAGCCATCTGCTTCATCATAAGTAATGATAAGATAACCAAAAAGTTTGTTCTGAAAAAATACAGGACAACAATAAAATGCCAGAGGAGTTTCATGCGACCACAGACTCGCAGGCATAGGTGAATTTTTTTGAAAAATGCTTGGAACATTGTCCGTATATATGTGATCTCTAATATTGTAACATATCATGCAGTCAGAATTTTTTTCTTTTGTTTTTTCAAAGTTATTGTGATACCAGTTTTCATAAACACAAAGATATACTCCAAGTGCGTTTCTTATTAGATACGTAAACTTCTGCGCTACAGTTACAAGTTCAAAAAAGGAACAGCATTCTGTAAGGCGGTGTTCGAACTGACTGTGGATACTCATATCAATATAATGTCTTGTCAGAGCGGCACTTTTCATTTCGTTATTGAGATGAATATGAGACGGACCGCAGGCACAGCTGTTTCCGTAGATCACTTCACTTTTAAAATTAAGCGTATCCTCAACTTTTTTATTGTATATCTTTTCGTATAAAATTCTTACAGCCTCTGCTCCTATACCATGTCTGTTTTTGTTGAATGTGGTCAGAAGAGGCTGGTGGTATATACGCTGGTCTACATATTCATATCCTACAACTGAAATATCCTCAGGGATTTTTATACCATGATTTATAAGTGTGTCACAGAGACTGTATGCCATATAATCATTTGCACATACAACTGCTTCGGGCATGGGGAGCTCTTTGTTTATATATTTCATGGCAAGAGCTTCACCTGACTCGTACCAGAAGTTTCCGAAGTGAAGTCTGGATTCTTCAAATTTTATACCATGAGCTTCGAGTGATTTTTTATACCCTTCGGCACGACTAAGCGAGGCTTGTATGCTTTCAGGACCTGTCAGCATATCTATTTTGGTAATATTGTGCTTTTCTATAAGATGGTCTGTCATCATTTCAAAATCGGCAACATCATCGGCACAAAGACAGGTAAAGCCTTCGATCTGACCAAATACGACTACTGTCGGAAGTTTTGATTTTTTTACCAGTTCCATAACATATGTCTGAAGTTCCCGGTTCAGAAGTGACTCGGCAGAAAGAATTATTCCCGAAAGTTCAGGTGACAAAATAATATCGTATATTTTATTTTCACAGTTTATTTCCGAACGTGTCTGTTCCGGATTGTAAAGATTTGAGATTACCGCAATGTCAATATCAAGACATCTGGCTTGTGATATTATACCCTTGAGCAAATGTTTTTGTTCAACATCGGCGACCTGTCCTGCAACAACACCGAATATGGTTCTTTTCTTTTTTGAATTCAAAATGCGTCACCTCGTATCCTGAAAATGAAAGTACTTTACTTTTATTATATTTCATGAATGGGTATATGTCAATGATAAAATATTCATTTTATCCACTATATCTTTAATTTTTTAGTTGATAAAAATTTTAATTGATGGTAACATAAACAACAGAGAGTGTTTATAACACGAGAAAATAGTATAAAATTCATAATTTTTTTTATACATAAATATTTAAACGTTTTCATATGATTAAAGTGGTTTTGAGTTATAATTTGTAAATTGTTAAGGATTGTAATCGGACGGGAGGAATATTATGAGATCCGGTAAAGTTGTAGCAGGGCTTTTTTCACTGCTCATGTGTGGAAGTATGGCTTTTTCAGCGTTTTCGGAAACAGGAAATCTGCAGGTAGACGCAGATTCATCTGATTTTTATTTCAGAGACAGTTTTGAAAGCAGTACAGATGACTGGTCCGGCAGAGGTGCTGTTTCATTTGATGTAAGTACAAAATATGCTTACGCCGGAAACGGTTCGCTTTTGGTTTCAGACCGTACATCTGCATGGAACGGTGTATTTAAAGCGCTTGATCCGAAGATTTTTGTTCCGGGAAAGTCATATAGTTTCAGTGCAAATGTTATGTATACCGGAGGGGTTGAAAAGCAGGTTTTCTATATGAAACTGCAATACGTGGATTCCGAGGGTGAAACGATTTATTCACCGGTTGCGGAAGTCACAGCGATAAAGGGAGAATGGGCACAGTTAAAAAATACGAGTTATACGATACCGACAGATGCAGAGGATATGCAGCTTTATATTGAAACAGCAGAAGAAATAACACCGTTTTATGTAGATGATGCTGCTGTAGCTGCTGACGGTACAGAGATCGAAGGCGCAAAACCTTTGCAGATTGTGGCGGGAGATATTGACGCAGACGGAAGAATAACGGTCGCAGATACTGTTATGCTAAAAAATGGTCTGATTGACGGATTTTCTAATAATTTCCGCAAGTTGTGTTCAGACGTTGACAGCAGTGGAAGAGTAACAATAAATGATCTTGTTGCACTTATGCAGTATATGACAGGGCAGATATCAGAATTCCCTGTAGCAGAACCTGAACTTCCGGTAGTTGATACAGCAAAGATGGATGCACTTTTCTCAGGCATCAAACTGGCATCAAGCTATAAGAAGGCCGGAGAGGGTAATCCGCTCTTTACACAGAGATTCGGTGCTGATCCGGGTGTTATGGAATATGACGGAAGAGTTTATGTATATACTACAAATGACGTAGTTGAGTATGCCACAGATGGTTCTGTAGCAGAAAATACATATGGAAAGATAAATAAGATAAACTGCATATCATCAGATGATATGGTGAACTGGACTGACCATGGTGCTATTCCGGTAGCAGGTAAGGACGGTATTGCCAAGTTTGCAGGAAACTCATGGGCTCCGTGTGCGGCTCATAAGAAAATAAACGGAAAAGAAAAGTTCTTCCTTTACTTCTGTAACGGAGGAAATGGTGTATGTGTACTTACGTCAGACAGTCCTACAGGTCCGTGGTCTGATCCGCTTGGTGCACCTCTTGTAACAAGAAGCGTACCAAACTGCGGAAATATTGCATGGCTTTTTGACCCGGCTGTATTTGTTGACAATGACGGAACAGGTTATCTTTGCTTCGGTGGAGGACCTGACGGAAAATCCGATACCACAAGAGTAGTAAAATTAAGCGATGACATGATTCACCTTGACGGTACACCTGTTACTATAAATGCACCGTACGTATTTGAGGATTCGGGCATAAACAGAATAGGTGATAAGTATTATTATACATATTGTTCTAACTGGAACACCGGTGGAAATCCTTACGGATTATCAACTGCGGCAATTGAATACATGGTAGCCGATAACCCTCTCGGTCCATACACATATGCAGGTGAACTTTTCAAAAATCAGGGTAATTTCTTCCCAGGAATGACAGGAAACAATCACCACTCGATAGTTGAATTTAAAGGACAACTCTATCTTTTCTATCATTCAAGACCGGTAGAAAAGGCAATGGGAATCACCGGAAACTACAGAAGCCCACAGGTTGACAAGATAACAATGAACGGTGAGAAGTTTAATCCTGTTACAGGAACTATGAAGGGTATACCACAGCTCAAAGAGCTTGACCCATACAGCACAGTACAGGCAGAAACTATGTCCGACCAGGCAGGAATCAATGTAAGCGGTGTTGGAAATACGGTTGTTTCCGAGATACAGAGCGGTGACTGGATAAAAGTTTCAGGTGTAGATTTCTCGAAGGGAACAAATACGCTTACAGTAAAGGTTTCTTCAAACAGCGGAGGAGTTATCAAGGTTTGTACAGGTAGCAATACAGGTAAGGCAATCGGATATGTAGAGATTCCGGAGTTTACAACCGCTAAGGAAATAACTGTTCCGGTAAATGATATTTCGGGTACAGAAGACTTGTTCTTTGTATTCAGCGGAAATCTTGAATTTGATTACTGGTATTTTAGTTGAGTTGTAAAAAATAATATACAAAATATAAATTTACAGGTTTCAGATTAAAGTGAATATAACTCCCGAAGTTGTGTAATGAAAACTTCGGGAGTTATATTTTTTTATATCATAGAATTTTTGATCTTTATAATTTCGTCAGCTGAAAAGCCTGTCTGAGAGATGATTTCATTGATATCGACGTTGTTTTTGATAAGGTAAGTAGCAAATCTGGTCAGTCCTTCATTTCTGCCAATCTCGATACCTTCACTTTTTCCAATCTCGATACCTTCACTTTTTCCAATCTTGATACCTTCACTTTTTCCAATCTCGATACCCTTACTTTTTCCAATTTCGATACCCTTACTCTCGCCAATGATAACACCCTCTTCAAATCCTTCACTTTTACCAAGATTTTTATAATCTTCAAAAGCCTTGCACATATCAAATTCCTCCTCCTCTTTGGCATCAAAGTCAATTTTCAACTTAGAGCAATAAAGTATAACATCTG
>SVNW01000015.1 GCA_015066745.1 Ruminococcus sp.
CGAGTTATACCTTTTTGCTTTTCTACATATTACTCTTATACAATCTCAAAAGCTCTAAATGCCTCTAAAACAAGTTTTTCGTTTTCACTCTTAATAATATCGGTGTCCGGCTCTTTCCCTGCCTTAAAATCAATTGTAGAGACATTACACTTTGCTTTTACCATGCTTATACTCGATTTACTTACCTTGAAATGGTATTTGTCCTCAATCCATTGTTGGATTGTTGAAAACGTAAGTGGATATTTAATCGAATCATTTTGTTCGATACCATACTTGCTTGTGTCAAGCACGATACCGAACGCACTCCCAAACACCGCTATTTTACTGATTGGAACAGTGTTCGACCGTTTTGATTCAAGTGGAGGCGAGGGGAATTGAACCCCTGTCCGAAAACCTATTCACATAACTTTCTACGAGTGTAGTCCGTCTTTTAGATTCCCGATTTATACCGCGGACGAACACGCTGTATAAACCGGTAGCTCTATGATACAGTCAATGTGTCAGAGCAAACACACTGATCGTTCACCACTAAAATGACGCTCGGCACAGGTCGTGGTAGTCCGGTGCGGAACGGTCAGGGAGCTTAAGCTGCCTGAAGCTGTAAGCCATTGTTGTGGCTTACTGTGATACTATTTCTAGCGTTTATATTTAAGTTGCACCTTTTATAGAGTTGGTGCGGCCTCTACTCGCTTATCATGCTTCAAAATCCCCGTCGAAACCTTTACGCCCCCGTATATAAAACACATCAGAGATGTGTTTTTAACTTTACATCAGCTGTTTCTGGATTTTATCATACGGTCTATCTCACGCTTTGCATCACGCTGAGCAACTGCTTCACGCTTGTCATGAAGTTTCTTACCACGACAAAGACCAACCTGAATCTTTACCCTTGAACCTTTAAAGTAAATGGATATCGGTACAAGTGTCAGTCCGTCACGTTTAATAGTTCCGTACAGCTTGTCTATTTCCCTCTTGTGCATAAGAAGCTTTCTTACACGCATAGGGTCTCTGTTAAATATATTGCCCTTTTCATAAGGAGATATGTGCATACCTTTTATAAAAATTTCGCCGTTGTCTATCGAACACCAGCTGTCCTTGAGGTTTACACCGCCCTGACGCAATGATTTGACTTCTGTGCCAACAAGTTCTATCCCTGCTTCAAAGCTTTCGAGTATGAAATAATCATGCCTTGCTTTTCTGTTTTCTGAAATTGTTTTAAATTTATTTCTGTCAATCATCATGTCACTTCCTTACAAAAAATCTATATCTGAATTTTTGATACTTCTTAAGTATATCACAAAAATTTATTGATGTCAATACAAATATGCAAATTTTTTCTAGTGATACATATACGAGTTTACATAATTTTAAAGAAGCATTTCTTTTAGCAAACATATATCTGCTATATTTATTTTATCATCTTCATTTATATCCATACATTCATTCTGTAAAATATTCTGTGATGTAAGATATTTCATAAGTTGTACAAGGTCTGAGATATCGCATTTACCGTCAGAATTTATATCGCCCTTAACAGCCACTGAATCTGTTAATTCTTTTTTGATAAGGTCAAGTAATGAATATTCCCCTTTTGCGTCCTGTGTAACTTCCCAGATCATTATTCCTGCATAGTCATCTGCAAGGTCACACTTTTTCTTCATAGTTTCTGCTCCGTTATATGCTATGCCATTGTATTCATCACGATCGTAGTTTTCCCTGTCCTGCTCTACCAGTTCTGAAAAAGGAACGTATGAAGTCCAGCTGAGTGAACCGTCAGGATTATATCCTCTTCCGTAAAAAGGTACACCAAGAACAAGTCTGTCTTTTTCAATGCCTCTTGTTATATTAAAATAATCAAGCATTTCCGTTGAAAAATCATAACCTGCATGAGAAACTTTGCTTCCGTCATTATCATATGCCATAACGTTTATAAAATCAAAATATGAAAAAGCTGTATCACTTACTCTTCTTGCGATCCACCTTGCCGAAGCAGTAGTAAGAAGATATCCTTTTTCATCACACCTTTTTCTGAGATACAGACACCACTGATCATAATAATCCCAGAACGAAGCCTCTACTTCTCCCTCTATATCAAGATCTATACCGTCAAGATTATATTTTTCACAAAAATCTATTATCTTTTCGCAAAAATCATTTCGTGTTTTTTCATCTCTTACAAGCGCAGGATAATTTCCCGAACCGCCGGCACCTCCAAGTGAAGCAAGTACCTTGACCCCGTTTTCATGAGCTTTGTCTACTATTTTTTTCATTTCGGCATCAGGTATGTAACATGAAAGATTTCCTGAAGTATCAGGATTGCAAAATGCAATATTTATATGTGTAAGATCGGTAAAATCCATATCTTTATAATAACCGTATGACCAGTCGGGAAGATATCCGACAATGTATTTATTATTGCCCTGTGCGTAAATCATATCATTATTACCGGAAATCATTACACCATGAACACATAGTGCAGAAAGAATAAAAGAAAATATACGACCTGAAAATTTCATCATAATCCCCCTTGAAAAATTTCTTAAACCGATACAAATCTTCTGTTTACATCTATTTTATCATATTATTCATATTTTTACAACAAGAAACTCCTGCCTTTAACTTGGTAAAAGCAGGAGTATATCTTTTAAAATAAATTATTCAGCAGTTTCTTCTGTTTCAGCTTCGTTTTCTTCAAGAAGTGCACGCATAGAAAGGCTGATGCGCTTGCTGTCAACATCACATTCTGTGATCTTAACGTCTACTTCCTGACCGATAGAGAGAACATCCTTAACGTTGTCTACTCTGCGGTTAGCGATCTGTGAAATGTGGATAAGACCGTCAACACCGTCAATGATGCTTGCGAAAGCACCGAATGGTGTGATAGAAACGATTGTAGCCTTGATTACGTCACCAACATTGTAGTTAGCTCTGAACTGTTCCCAAGGATTGTCTTCTGTCTTCTTGTAGCCAAGAGAGATTCTGCCTGTTTCCTTGTTGAGTTCCTTGATGTAAACTTCAAGAACGTCACCAAGCTTAACAACTTCTGATGGGTGCTTGATTCTCTTCCATGAGAGTTCTGATACGTGAACCATACCGTCTACGCCACCGAGGTCAACAAATGCACCGTAGTTTGTGATAGACTTAACTTCACCTCTGTAAACTGCGTCAACTTCAGCTGTTTCCCAGAACTTCTTCTGAGCTTCTTCCTTGATGCCCTTCTGAACGAGCTTGATAGAACCAACAGCTCTTCTTCTCTGTGGCATAACATCGATAAGCTTGATAGAAACTTTCTGCTTAACGAGTTCTTCAAGAGAAGCGTCACGGCCGTAGCCTGTCTGTGATGAAGGAACAAATACGCCAACACCGTCAACCATAACGATGATACCGCCCTTAACAACTCTCTGTACTGTACCTTCGAGGATCTTTTCTTCTTCCATAGCCTTAACGATGTTGTCAAAGCCGAGCATTTCGTCAACTTTCTTCTTGGAAAGTGTTGCAATACCGTCCTGATCGTTGATCTTGATAACGATAAGGTCTACTTCTTCGCCTACGCTTACTACATCAGCAGGTTTCTTTGTAGGATCGTTTGTGAGTTCAGCCTGGCTTATGAAACCGGTGTGCTTTGTACCGATATCAACAATTGCCTCAGAATTGTTAACGCCAACAATGATTCCCTTGATCCTTTCACCTGTATGTATTTTCTTGAAGGACTGTTCAAGTGCCTCCGCGAAGTTAATTTCTTCTTCAAGATTGTTTTGAATTTCAGCCATTTTTTGAATAACCTCCTTAATTATATAAGCCGGTGTGGATGCTCCGGCAGTGATACCAATATTAAATGCACCGGCAAAATCGAGGTCAAACAGCTCATCCGAATCCTCAACATGATATGTCCTGCAATATTTGTTGCAGACATTAAACAGTTTTATGGTATTTGAACTGTGCTTTCCGCCAATTACCACCATGACATCTGATTTTTTCGCTAGTTCTATTGCGTCCGTCTGACGCGTAGATGTAGCGTTACAAATCGTCTGGAAAATTTCTGATACATTTTTATAGGTATCGGGAATAATGCTCATGCATTTATTCCACACTATTATATTATACGTTGTTTGAGCAACAATTGCAACCTTTTTTCCTAAAAAATCTAAGTTTTTTTTAAAAATTCTTTTTAATTCTTCATCATCGGCAAAAACAAAGCACTCTCCGTTACAATGTTTTACAATTCCTTCAACTTCCGGATGGTTTTTATCCCCTGCTATGAGAATTATTTTTCCTGCCTTTGATTGTTCTTCAACGATTTTGTGAATTCTTGCCACGAAGGGACAAGTCGCATCAATATACGTGTTTCCCATTTGGTCAAGTGTATCATATACATCTTTTCCCACTCCGTGAGAACGAAGTATGAGTCTTTCATCACTGTTAAGTTCCGATAGATCATCTACTATTCTGACATTTTTCTTTTCAAGGTCGCTTACAACATTTTTGTTATGTATGATAGGTCCGAATGTTGCAACTTTTCCGCCTTTTTCAATTTCTTCATAAACCATTTTTATGGCACGGTCAACACCAAAGCAAAAACCTGCCGACTTTGCAACTTCAATATTCATAAATTTATCTCTCCACCAATTCAGTAATAGAACCCATTATTGTCAGTTTGAGCTGTTTTAATTCTTTTGGAGTAGGATTTTCACTTATCTGAAGTTCTGAAGCACTTATCGGTTTTCCGTATCTTATAACGACTTTCTTTCTGAAACCAAGATCTCCTTCAAAACATACACCTACCGGAACTACATCAACATTTGATCTTGCCGCTATAAGTGCAACACCTGTTTTTCCTCTGCCGACTTTACCATCTTTTGAACGTGTTCCTTCAGGAAAAATAACAAGATTTTTTCCTTTCTTCAACTTTTCTACAGACTGGTCGATTACAGCCATATCTCCTTTTCCTCTGACAACCGGAAATGCTCCGAAAACTTTTATAAGTAAACTGAGAAAAGGATTTTTGAATAATTCTTCTTTCGCCATATATGCACAACGTTTTCTTATTTTCAGTGTAACAAGTATCGGGTCTGCATTTGATCTGTGATTGCTTGCATATACATAACCGCCTTCTTTAGGGAGATTTTCAACTCCTTCAAAAGATAACCTGAAAATAATTTTAAATATACCTGTGATAAATACACGAAAAGCGGAATAAAACATTTTTCGATCTCCTCTCTGCTTATAGCTTTCTTATCATACTTTCGATGCAACTTATAACCTCTTCTATACTCATTTCAGTTGTATCAACAAGAACAGCGTCCTTAGCTTGTCTTAACGGAGAAACCGCTCTGTTCATATCATTTTCATCTCTCTTTATGATATCTATTAAAATCTCATCAAAAGAAACATCCTGCTTGTCTTTTATTTCTTCATATCTTCTTCTTGCTCTTTCCTGCGGTGAAGCAGTAAGAAAAATTTTGAGTTGTGCATCCGGAAGAACTACAGTTCCTATATCACGACCGTCCATTATAACATTATTTTCTCTTGCTATCTTCTTCTGGAGTTCAAAAAGAAAATTTCTGACTTCTCCTATTGCAGAAACCACAGATGCACCCATAGATACTTCCGGAGTTCTTATCATATCAGATACGTCTTCATCATTTACAAATACTCTCTGGCATTTGTCAACAAATTTCAGTTCAACCTGAAGTTTTGAAAGTAAAGAAATAACTTTTTCACTGTCTGACGGGTCTGTTCCGTTTTTTATTACCGAATACGCCACTGCTCTGTAAAGCGCACCTGTATCAACATATATATATCCTACCTTGCCTGCGACAGCTGCTGCTATTGAACTTTTACCTGCACCGGCAGGTCCGTCTATTGCTACATTTATCATAAAGTAACCTCCTGTTTGTTATAAATTTTCTCCGGCAACATAACCTGTTGAAAAAGCTATCTGAAGATTAAAACCACCGGTATATCCGTCCACATCAAGAACCTCACCTGCAAAGTAAAGACCTTTGACAAGTTTTGATTCCATTGTTTTTGGATCTACTTCTTTTATATTTACTCCGCCACTTGTAACTATCGCCTCTTCAACAGGACGAAAATCGCTTATTGTAAGAGGAAATTTTTTTATAAGTCTTACAAGTTCAAGGCGTTGTGCTTTTGTTATCTGATTTACTCTGATATCAGGAACTATACCTGAAAGCTTTACTATAACAGGTATCAGCTTTGAAGGAAGAAGTTTTACAAGTGCTCCTCTGAACTCACTGTTGCTCATCTCAGTAAAATCACGCTGAATACGCTTGTCAAGTTTTTCTTCACTAAGTCCGGGTTTAAGATCTATGAGTATTTTGTACCTGTCTTTCTCCATATTTCTTATTCTTGAACTGGCAGTAAGTATAAGAGGACCTGTAACTCCGAAAAATGTAAACGACATTTCTCCAAGCTCGCAAAAAACAGGCTTATTTTTATCCGTAAGAGTAACAGAAACATTTTTCAGCGCAAGTCCGTTCAGATCACTGCAATATTTCTCTTCTGTTTCAAGCGGTACAAGAGAAGGCACTATAGGTGTTATCTTATGCCCTGCCAACTGAGCAAACCTGTATCCGTCACCTGTAGAACCGGTAAGCGGATAGGACGCACCGCCTGTAGCTATAAGCACTGTTTCAGATGAATACTGCGCCTTGTCTGTCACAACTCCACAACAGATACCGTCATTTATAATGAGTCCTACAGCTTTTTCCTTTATAAGACGGACATTATTTTTTTTCATCTCATTTTCAAGCGCAGTAACAATATCAACAGCTTTATCTGAAACCGGAAAAACTCTGTTTCCTCTTTCAACCTTCAGCGGAACACCTGCCTGTTCAAAAAAATCCATAACAGACTGAGGAGGAAACTTTGAAAATGAACTGTATAAAAATCTGTTGTTGACAGGTATATTTTTCATAAGCTCCTCTATATCACAACAGTTTGTTACATTACATCTTCCCTTACCTGTTATACGCAGTTTCTTGCCTATTTTTCCGTTTTGTTCAATAACCGCTACTTTTCTGCCGTATCCTGCAGCAGTTATCGCCGCAACCGCTCCTGCAGCTCCGCCACCTATTATTATTGAATCATACTGCAAATTTTTCTCTCCTCATCTGTCAGATTTTTCGTATACGTCAAATTCGTCCCACAAACTCTCAAGCTTTTCGAAGTTCTGATTGATCTCATTTTCCTTTTTAAGACTTACTGCAACAACTATCGAATTTATAAGACTAAGAGGTGCTACAAGAGAGTCGGCAAACGAAACCATATCACTGCCTGCTGTAAGAACGTGAGTTGCTCCTTCGGCAATAGGAGATGAATCATTATCGGTTATCGCTATAACCGTCGCACCGGATTCTGAAGCGTGTTTCATTGCAACGTTTGTCTGTTTGGAGTATCTCGGAAAACTTATTCCTATAACCACATCACCTTTCTGTACTCTGAAAAGCTGTTGCAGAAGATCGCTTGTTCCGAGATTTTTCAAAAGACGTACATCTTCAAAAATAATACTGAAATAATAATTCAGAAATTCAGCAAGTGCCGCTGCACTTCTTGAAGCCACGATATATATTTTTCTGGCAGATATTATAGCATCAACCGCCCCTGCAAATGCCACACGGTCACCGCTTTCTATCGTATCACGTATACGCTCAATATCAAGACTCATTACTTTTTCATATATATCTTCATTCTTCATCTGGTTGCTTGCTACTTCAACTCTCTGCATTGATGTAAGACATGTTTTCATGATAGAACGAAGTTTTTCCTGAAAATCAGGATAACCGTCATATCCAAGTTCTGTCGCAAACCTTACTACAGTGGATTCACTTACTCCTACAGTCTGACCAAGTGATGCCGCTGTCATAAATGAGGCTTTCTGATAATTTTCCAGAAGATAATCAGCTATTTTTTTATGTCCTTTTGACATATCGTTATAATTCTGTTTAATAATATTGAAAACGTCATTTTTCATATTATTATTTCACCTGTTTCATTTGATTTTATTTGAAGAGTTCATCTTCAAGTGCCATATTTTCTTCTTTTAATTTTTGCACTGCTTGTTCATCTATCCTGTATCCTTCTTCACAAGATACAAGAACATCGCCTTCACGCACGGTCTGAGGCAGTTTTTCAAGAGGGATATCTTCTCTTTTATTTTCATTGTAAACTACTGCAAATCCGCCTTCTATACGGTCAACTATAATCATTTTTTACTATTTCCCCTTTACTTTAAACTCAATATCATTTCCGTCTGAAAGTGCAACGATCGTTCCCTGAAGGTCTGTTCTGTAGATTTCATCAGTCATTGAGCTGAGACTTTCCATTACGCTTTCAGAAGGATGATTATAAGAATTTCCTACACCACACATAATAACTGCATACTCAGGTGTAACAGCTTCGAGAAATTTTTTACCTGAAGAAGTAGAACTTCCGTGATGTCCTGCTTTAAGAACATCAACATCAACATCATAGCCTTCATCAAGAATATCATTTTCACTCTTTTTCTCTGCATCACCTGTGAAAAGAAATGTATTCTGACCGTGGGTAAGCTTTGTAACAACCGAATAGTTGTTAAGATCATCATAATGTTCACAAGGGCCCATTATAAGCAGTTCACATTCTCCGATACTGTACTTTTTTCCGGGAGATGCCGCTGTAATCGATAATCCTTTTTCTTTTACAGAAGTAAGAAAAGCTTTATATACATTTGACGATGGTGTCATATCCGAAGAAACCTTAGGTGCTATAACATTTTCCACATCAACGTTATCTATAACTTCGGCAATACCGCCTATATGGTCTGAATGAGGATGAGTAGCCACAACATAGTCAAGCTTTGTGATACCCTCATTTCTAAGATATGCGAGAACAGTTTCGCCATATTCAACTTCTCCTGCGTCAATAAGAATATTTTCATCTCCTGATCTTATAAGTATCGAATCACCCTGACCGACGTCTATAAAGTGTACAGACACCTCAGCATCTGTCACCTGACCGTCACTGAGATTGAGCATCACCATAACATCTTCATAAGTTGCTATGCCCGTCATATCAAGCAGTGCCACAACTATTACAACAACGATCGCAGCTATACATCCTGCCAGCGTTTTCTTATTTTTTACTGTTTTCTTTTTGGTTTTTGTTTTCCTTTTTGCCATCTTTCTCCGCCACCCCTTTCGGAAAATTTACCCTTTGATCTCATATTTTTATTTTTTTCGTTTACACTTGTTTTAGAAGATTTTCCACCGCTTGAACGCTGATGATTTGAAACAGGTATATCTGAAACAAGACATCTTGGAGAATCTCCTATAAGATCTTTTCTTCCTGCCATTTTTAACGCTTTAAGCACTATTTCCTTGTTCTGAGGTCTGAAATACTGCAGAAGCGCTCTCTGCATCGCCTTTTCATCGGGAGTTTTCGGAACATAAACTTCTTCCATTGTATATGGATCAAGTCCTGTATAGAACATACAGGTAGATATGGTTCCCGGCGTAGGATAAAAATCCTGCACCTGTTCGGGACGTATCTTATTTTCCTTTAAAAAGAGTGCTAACTCTATAGCTTCTTTTAAGGTACTTCCCGGATGCGATGACATGAGGTAAGGTATAAGATACTGTTCTTTTCCCATTCCCTTTGTTATCGAATAGAACTTATCCTGAAACTTTCTGTACGCTTCGATATGAGGTTTACCCATCTTATCAAGAACTACCGATGAACAGTGTTCGGGAGCTACTTTAAGCTGTCCGCTCACATGATATTTTATAAGCTCCTTCATAAACTCATCATTTTCGTCTTTTATAAGATAATCATAACGTATTCCCGAACGTATAAATACACGCTTTACGCCTTTTACCGCCCTGAGTTTTCTGAGAATATGAAGATATTCTGTATGGTCTACTTCCAGTGCTTTGCAGGGTTCTGGTGCAAGACACTTTTTACCCTTGCAGAGTCCTGTCTTTAACTGTTTACTGCAACTTGGATTTCTGAAATTTGCAGTAGGTCCGCCTACATCATGGATATATCCCTTAAATCCGGGCATTTTCGTAAGAAGTTCAGCTTCTTTTAATATGGATCCTTCACTTCTTTTAGAGATTTTTCTTCCCTGATGAAGTGCAATAGAGCAAAAGTTACAGTTTCCAAAACAGCCTCTGTTGTGTGTTATTGAAAATTCAACTTCTTCTATTCCCGGAACACCGCCGTCTTTTTCATAAATCGGGTGATAGGCTCTTGTGTACGGAAGACTGTATACAAAATCCATTTCCTCTGTAGTAAGAGAATATGAAGGTGGTGTCTGTACAAGCATTTTCCTGCCATGACGCTGTACAACAGTTTTTCCGTAAACTTCGTCCTGCTGGTCATATTGTATACGACAGGCCTTGGCATAGGCTTTTTTATTTTCACTTACCTGTGTAAAATCAGGACATTCGGCAGAACCTATAGGAGTATTTACAGGATCTGTAAGATAACATATACCTCTTATATCTGTAAGCTCGTCTACTTTTTTTCCGTCTCTGAGTCCGTCTGCTATTTCAACTATCTGATGCTCGGACATTCCGTACATCAGAATATCCGCTCCGCTGTCAACAAGTACTGACGGTCTTACTTTGTCGTCCCAGTAGTCATAGTGAGCAAATCTTCTCAGCGATGCTTCAAGCCCGCCTATCATCAGCGGAATATCACCAAATATCTTTCTTATACACTGACAATAAACTATTACCGCCCTGTCAGGTCTTTTTCCTGCTTTTCCTCCGGCTGTGTAAGCATCATCTGAACGTTTTCTCCTGGCTGCTGTATAATGTGCAACCATTGAGTCTATGTTTCCCGAAGTAACGAGAAATGCATACTTTGGTACACCAAGCTTTTTAAAATCATTCTCATTTCTCCAGTCAGGCTGTGCAATAATGCCTACTGTATACCCATTTGCTTCAAGAACTCTTGAAATGATCGCTATCCCGAAACTTGGGTGATCAACATATGAATCGCCTGTTATAAGAATAAAATCAAGCTGTTCTATTCCTCTTTCGTTCATATCATTTCTGCTTATTGGCATAAAGCTGTTCAAGGAAATTCCTCCATTATAAAATTTTATTAGTCATCAAACTCTTCGTCATCGAGTTTTCGCATTCGTCTTTCTGCCCATTGCGATTTTGTCATAAGTATTTTTCTGGGCTTTGAACCTTCTGAAGGTCCTATTACACCCATTTGTTCAAGCTCGTCCATTATACGTGCGGCTCTTGCATATCCGAGTTTAAGTTTTCTCTGCAGAGATGATGTAGATGCCTGACCAAGCTCCATAATGATATCGATCGCTTTTTCAATAAGTTCATCGTCACCATCAGCTATATTATCAGGCTTTCCGGCAGGTTTTTCTCCTTTTGGAACAGGTACGTTTCTTTCTATTTCATCTATTATCTCATCACTGTAATCGGCAACTGCATTTTGCTTGATAAAGTTTACTACTGATTCTATTTCCTTTGTTGAACAGAAACAGCCCTGAACACGTATCGGTTTTGGAATGCCCGAAGGAAAATAGAGCATATCCCCCTGTCCGAGCAACTTATCAGCACCGCCTGTATCAAGTATCGTTCTTGAGTCAGTCTGTGACATTACAGAGAGAGCAATACGGCTAGGGATATTTGCCTTGATAAGACCTGTGATGATATCAACTGTCGGTCGCTGTGTAGCGATTATAAGATGCATACCTGCAGCTCGTGCCATCTGTGCAAGACGGCATATAGCATCTTCAACTTCATTTGATGCCGCCATCATAAGGTCGGCAAGCTCGTCTATAGCTATTACTATCTGTGGCATAGATTCTATCTCACCGTTGCTTTCAGAGGCAAGTTCATTATATCCCGACAGATCTCTTACGTTTTTATCTGCAAAGAGCTTATATCTTCTGAGCATCTCCTGAACTGCCCAGTTAAGAGCACCTGCCGCCTTTCTCGGATCTGTTACAACAGGTATAAGAAGATGCGGTATACCATCATAAACTTTGAATTCAACGATCTTAGGGTCTATAAGAAGCAGTCTTACCTGTTCGGGAGTTGATTTGTAAAGAATACTCATTATTATAGAGTTGGTACATACTGATTTACCTGAACCTGTTGAACCGGCTATTATAACGTGAGGCATCTTTGCAATATCGCCTATTATAATTTTTCCGGCTATATCACGTCCTACGGCAAATGAGAGTTTACTTTTTGAAGACCTGAACTCTTCACTTTCTATCATTTCCCTGAGTGATACAGTTTCTTTTTTTGCGTTAGGCACTTCTATACCAACAGCAGCTTTTCCCGGAATAGGCGCTTCTATACGAACACCTGCCGCTGCAAGATTAAGAGCGATATCATCAGCAAGATTTGTTATCTTGGATATTTTAACTCCCGGTGAAGGCTGAAGCTCATAACGTGTTACAGTAGGTCCGCGACGCACATCGGTAAGAGTTGTCTTTACTCCGAAATTATCGAGTGTGCTGACAAGCTTTGACGCTGTGTCATTCATTTCGATCTTTGCGTTAAGTGCAGACATAGTCGGCGGTGGCTGTTTAAGAAAATCTACAGGAGGAAAGTTATACGCTCTGTCAGGCGGAACATTTACATGATCATTTTTCTTTTCAAGATCTATAGTTCTTCTTTTTTCACCTGATTCTTCTGTATTTTCAGGCATTACAGGCTGTTTTTCTCTCACTGCTTTCTTAGGCTGAACATCTTCAAGAGGAATGTCTATTGTCATAGTATCAGAGTCTGATGATTCAAACTTTCTTTTCTCCTGATTTTCAGCCTGGTGTTCTGTAAGTATCTCTTCAAGTTCTTCTGATTCTTTTAATGCAGGCTGTTTTTTAGCAAGCATATCTTTTATCTTTAAAAACTTTGAATTTTTCTTTTTCGATGATTCCTGTTTTTTTTCTTCAACTACATCAACCGAAGATTTTTGAGGTTTTTTGACAGAATCTATTTTTATAACTGATTTTTCCTGCGGTTCTTCAAGTTCATATTTTGCTGTTTCTTTTACTTCCTTGTAATATCTTCTGGAAGCGGCATCTTCATGGATCTCTTTTATAGTCTTTTTTAGATCTGAAAACGGGGATTTTACAAAATTAAAAAACTTCTCGATCGAAAAACCTGTAAATAACATTGCCATAAGAGCTATAGCACCTATTATCACTATCTTTGCACCAAGTGTCCCGAATATTGCGGTGATCGGCATACCGATAATAGCACTTATGACACCGCCTCCTTTGAGTGCAACACCGTCTTCAAAAAGGTTGGTTATCTTTTCGCCAAATCCTTCTCCTCTGATATCTCCGATTATAACATTCTGTACGAGTGTACTCACAAGTGATGTAAGCAACACTATACGGAATATATTGTTTCCCGGAGGAGCTTTATCAAATGCTGTCTTATACGATAAAGACATAAGCAGTACAGCCAGAAAAAATACTGATACTCCAAAAATTCCTCTGACTAACTTGTGGAGTGCAAACCACCCCGAAGTTCCTTGTATAAAAACGAGCAATAACATAAATATACTTGCCATAAAAAGCATTATTGCCCGAAAATTATTATCATGTTTCATATTCAGCACTACCGGCGCTTCCGGCGCTTTTTCCTTTTCATCTTTTTTCTTTTTTGCCATTACCATTCTCCATATTATAATTTTTGATAAATGATTATCGTATACACTATTAATTATAACACTTTACCATCATATAAAGCAACCTATTTTTCATAAAACAATTTTTTTCGTATATCTATTTCGTTGTATGTTATATAATAAGTCACTATAATCGGAATAAACGGTATAAAACTTGCGATCAGAAGCAATACAGCTGACAAAGCAGTTATATCCGATACCTGTGTACCGTTTACAGCAAATGAAGTAATAAGAAGAAAATGTTGATTTAAAAGTTTGTAAACCCCGAATATATCAGGCAATACCCCTGCCTTCGACATCATAAGCATTATCCACATCAGAAAAAGCGGAAGAGATGCTCCAAACCCCATTACAAACGGTATATTTTTTTTTAAAACTGTTTTTTTCAGTTTATCGGACGATCTGTGTTTTTTTGCCTCAAAATAAGCATAATTTATATGAAGACCACATAATATAAAAAGCGTACACAACCCGGCTATTACCATCATGATCGTATTTTTCAAGAAGAGCACACTGAAAAAAATAAACATAAGTGAAAGAAGGCTTGACAAAAGTGTATATCCTGTACCCTTAAAAAAAGTTTTGGTCATATTTTTTTCCTCCAAAAATTTTTTTTCATTTACATAATTTACTCTTACCCTGCAAATAATATTAACGAGGTGAATATAAATGAAAAAAAGATTTACTGACAATGATAGTGAAATTGTAAAAATTTATTATCCGCACCGAAAAAATTCATCACATACCGAAAATATAAATGACTTTCAAGATGAAAGTGATGATGTAAAGATATGGAACGGAAGCAAAAATAATATTTTTACCGATTAAAGAATATCACATCGCTGTAAACACAATATATTAATTATACCATATTTTATCGCATCATAGCAAGAAAAGCACAGATATATTTATGACACTAACAACGTAAATTCCTTTTACAAGACGTTTTCTAATGCCAATCTAATTTTTTCCATAAATTTTTCTCAAAAAAAATAAAATTTTTTTTCAAAAAACTATTGACAAATCTTTTTTTATTTGCTATAATTAATAACGTTGTCTGAGGTAAACAAAGACACGATGAGACATTAGCTCAGTTGGCAGAGCATTTGACTTTTAATCAAAGGGTCTGGGGTTCGAATCCCCAATGTCTCACTTAACTTAATTAATTTTAAGTTTATGCGTCTGTAGCTCAGTTGGATAGAGTGACTGGCTACGAACCAGTAGGTCGGGGGTTCGAGCCCCTCCAGGCGCATTGATCTCAAACATCGTTTGTTTTATACAAGCGATGTTTTTTTATTTAAAAACAAACCGGTTGGAAGACTAGCCATTAACTGACTAGCCTCCCGACCGGTTATTTTTATTTTTTACTGTTTTCCGAGATATACGTTTGGTTCTTTGCTTACATACTGTTTAAAATGAGCAAAGCAATGATCTGATTATTTTTGCGGACCGAGAACAATATCGGGTTCTTTACATATATACTGTTTGAAATGAGCAAGGTCTGCGATATTTACTTCTCCGTCATAATAAACATCAGCTGCTTTTAACACATCATCTGAAACAGAAATATCACCTATGAGATGAAGGCTTAAAAGTGTAAGGTCTGACAGGTCAGAAACACCATCACCGTTAAAGTCACCATATTTTATTTCGGCCGGATCTACAGGTTCAGGATCATCAGGACAACTTATCTTTGCTGCTTCGTCCTGAAGGAATGAAACTACCCATGCAAGTGATGAATTGTATTCAAGTGACGCACTGTTTGTTGACCATGATTCTGTTGAATCCATATAGCATCTCTGTGAACAGCTTCCTCTCAGACCCGGAACAAATCCGAACGCCCTTACATACGGATCATCCAGATGAGCATTTGGTCCGCTCAGAAGTACGCCATCAGGAGCTTCAGGAAATGACTCGTCGATCTCAGCTATCCAGAATCTATGATACGGTCTTTTTCCGCAGTATGTACCGTAACCTGTGATAAATGAAAAATTGAGCGGGTTTGTTCCGAGCAGATAGTCCATAGCAGTTGTTGCACCACTCATATATCTGACATCTTGTGTAAGGTCATAAGCGTATGCCATAACTATAGCATTGTTTAAAACCATTGAGTTAGACCCATATTCATAACCTATGATAAGGGGTGGTGGATCAATACTTGAAGTACTAGAATGTATGATATCGTTAAAAAACGGTATTCCATAACCTTGTGTTTGTTCTAAAGCTATATATTTATCAGCAACTCCGACGATACAGCCTTTTATCATTTCATAGTCTTCTTCAAAGAGCAGATCTTTATTAAGAGCAAGTGTCAGAGTACCTGCAGCTGCTGTATTTCCCCAGTTAAAAGCCGTATACGAACCATTACCGTCCTCATTTTCACCACCGGTGATCCTGTGATATACTTTGAACGCTTCTTCATATCCTGAAAGTTCTTTATAATATTCATCAGCAGAAGGATCACCCATTCTCCTTGCAGATACATAAAGCTCACAGGCTGCCCAGTAAGCATCATCTCTTACTTCATAATCACCGTAAGAACTACCACCCTTGCTCTGATACATAGGAGCATATAATGATTCTTCGTTAAGTTCTTCCTTGACACAAAGAGTATTAAGCTCAGGGTGAATTACTTCTGTCAGATCAGCCTCATACCAATGCATACGATATGCGTCATATGCTTTTTTTGCTTCTTCAAGATAGAAAGTAGCCTTTTCTTTGTCATAAGGTTCCCAGAGTCTTGCAGCCTGTGCGGCACATGCTGCATAATTAAGTGTAGCAGCAAATGTCGGAGGCTTTATGACACGTATTGTTTCATATTCTGCTATGTAATCATACAGTCTTGTGGCAAGCCCTGTCCACTTGTAATCGTGCATCTTGTGATATACCATGCCTGCATATTTTCCCCATGTAGGTTCATTTTCCCTGACAACCATTTTCGACATCCAGTCAAGTTCTACTGCTGTTTCATCGAGTATATCAGGAATCTTGTTACCTGTTTCCGGAATCACGACCACACCTGAACCATCGGCAAACTTATCTTTTCCCTCTTTTGTACCGATAGCTCTTTCATACATATTCTGCAAAGTCCATACCGACATACCGCCGTTTACAACATACTTACCAAAATCACCTGCATCATACCAGCCACCTGTTGCACCGACTTTTGAGGAAGCATATATTTCAGTTGCTTCTTTTGCAGTGGCATATCCATTTTTCCAGAATTTCTGTACATAGCCTGTATCACTCTTATCAAAACCTGCATAAGACAACGAAGCTGCATCACCGGAAGTGATATACGCTGCATCTATTTCAACACCCGAACGGTTCTGATAGAAAAAGTTTACTGCATTTGTAAGCAGATCATGATTTTCGTCTGAATATATATCGTCATTGATCCTGAAATCAAAAGATCTCCACTTTCCTACTCTGATATAGTATGTACCCGGTTCATTAAATTCTGTAAAATCAAGTTTGCATACATTATCTCCTGAGTCCTTGTCTTTTATTGCTTTTTGTGCCTTACCTTTATACTTTACTTCATCTGTCTTAGCGTCGCACACTTCAAAATCATATGGCATCTGAACAAGATCAATATGTGATGCATCTACGAGCAAATCGCCTTTATTATCACCGAGTACAGCAACTTTGCTAAGATTTGGATAATATCCAAGCTGATTTACAGAGATATAGTTTACAAGTTCACCATCAGGAGCATAGATTTCGGGGGCAACGAGTGCAGAACGGTCACGGTTTGTTCCCCAGTATGTATCAGGTTTTGCTATATCACATGATTCTCCCGGTTCACAGGTCTGACACTTGATCGACATATTATCAAACCATATCTCATCATCGTCCTGAGCATTTCCTTCATACATAGTACCCTTGGCATACTGAAATACCCATTCAAGATCTTCAAGATCTTTTGTCGGTGTAAATTCACCTGAAAACGTCTGCCATTTATTTGTAAGAACAGCAGCTTTACCCCACTGACCGTCCATATGAGGTCCGTGTTCCATCTTATCACCGTTTAAAACAAAGTATTCATTGTGACCGTCTTCAGTTCCTATTCTCGAACAAAGCTGAAAACCGGATCTTTTTGACTTTGCAGAAAAGCTAACGGTATATGTATGACCTGCTTTAAATTCAAGATCTCCGTGTTTTAGCTGAAGATCCCACTTTTCTTTTTCTTCACCTTCAGCGTTCAGGATATATATATGCAAAGCACCATCTTCAACACAGAAATTTTGTCTGGCAGGGCTTACTTCAGTAGTATGCCATGGAAGCATTTTAGCGTATTTAAACTCTGTTTCGCTTATCATTTCAACTTCTGCAAAAACACTTGTTGCAGGTATGACAGATGTACCAAGCAGTGTAACTGAGGCTATCGTTGCCATGATTTTTCTTAGTTTTCTTTTTACTGTCATTTCATTTCCCACCCGTTTTTCATAATAAAAAATTTAATAATCACTTATTTTTGCGGACCGAGAACAATATCGGGTTCTTTACATATATACTGTTTGAAATGAGCAAGGTCTGCGATATTTACTTCTCCGTCATAATAAACATCAGCTGCTTTTAACACATCATCTGAAACAGAAATATCACCTATGAGATGAAGGCTTAAAAGTGTAAGGTCTGACAGGTCAGAAACACCATCACCGTTAAAGTCACCATATTTTATTTCGGCCGGATCTACAGGTTCAGGATCATCAGGACAACTTATCTTTGCTGCTTCGTCCTGAAGGAATGAAACTACCCATGCAAGTGATGAATTGTATTCAAGTGACGCACTGTTTGTTGACCATGATTCTGTTGAATCCATATAGCATCTCTGTGAAGGAATGTCACAATAAGGAGCAAATCCAAAAGCTCTGATATATGGATCGTCAAGATAAGCACTCGGTCCGCTCAGAAGTACACCATCAGGTGCTTCAGGGAATGATCTGTCAACCTCGGAAGCCCAGTATTTATGATACGGTTTTTGTCCGCTGTATATGCCATAACCTGTGATAAATGAGAAATTAAGCGGATTTGTTCCGAACAAATAGTCCATAGCTGTTGTTACACCGCTGATATATTCAGGGTCTTCTGTAAGTTCATATGCATATGCCATAACTATTGCATTATTTAAAACCATTGAGTTAGATGCAAATTCGTATCCATGAATAGTATTATAATAATCATAGCTAAAAGGATCATTATATTTCGGAGAATCATCAAGATACGGTATACCATAGCCCTGGCTCTGTTCTGTGGATATATACTCATCAGCTGTTTTTACTAATGAAGTTTTTAGCTTTTCGTATTCTTCTTCAGATATAAGGTCTTTGTTAAGTGCAAGTGTCATATTGCCTGCAGTGGCTGTATTTCCCCAGTTAAAAGCTGTATATGAACCTCCGGACTTTTGATTTTCACCACCGGTGATTTTATGAGGTACTTCAAACGCCTTTTTATATTCTGAAAGTTCCTTATAGTATTTGTCTGCAGAAGAGTCACCCATTCTCTTTGCTGTTACATAAAGCTCACAAGCAGCCCAGTAAGCGTCATCTCTTACCTCATAATCACCGTAAGGACTGCCACCCTTTGCATGATACTTAGGCGCATATAATGATTCTTCGTTGATTTCTTCCTTAGCACAAGGTATATCGAAATCCGGATGCGCTGTTTCTGCCAGGTCAGCCTCATAATAGTGCGTAAGATATGCGTCATATGCTTTTTTTGCTTCTTCAAGATAAAAATCAGCCTTTTCTTTGTCATAAGGTTCCCAGAGTCTTGCTGCCTGTGCGGTACATGCAACATAATTAAGCGTAGCAGCAAACGTCGGAGGTTTTACGATACGCAGTGTACCCCATTCTTCTTCATAAATATATGGTTTTACTGCAAGCCCTGTCCATTTATGGTCATGTAACTTATGATAAACCAATCCTGCATACTTGCCCCATGTAGGTTCATCTTCCTTTACAACCATACTTGTCATCCAGTCAAGTTCTACAGCTGTTTCATCGAGTATATCGGGAATATCATTACCTGCTTCCGGCACCATAACTACACCTGAGGCGTCAGAAAATTTTTCTTTTCCTTCTCCCGAAAGGACAGATCTTTCATACATATTTTGCAAGGTCCAGACTGATATACCGCCGTTTACAACGTATTTTCCATGATCTCCTGCATCATACCAGCCACCTGTTGCTGTGATCTCAGAAGAAGTATATGTTTCTTTTATTTCCTGCCAGCCTATATATTCATTTTTCCATACTTTCTGTACATAAGCTGTATCAGACTTATGACCGCCTGCATGAGCAAGCTCATCTTTATTGCCTGATGTAATATACTGAGATTCGATATCGATACCCGAACGATTCTGATAGAAGTAGTTAATGGAATCGGTAAGCAGGTTTTCTGAATAAATATCCTCTGCTATCCTGAAATCAAAAGATCTCCATTCACCTACTTTGATATAATAAGTCCCCGGTTCATTATATTCTGTAAAATCAAGCTTATATACAGTATCACCGGAAGCCTCATCTTTTATAGCTTTTCCCGATTTACCTTTATACTTTACTTCATTTGTCTTAGCGTCGCATATTTCAAAATCATATGAATTTTCGGTAAGATCAATAGTTGATGCATGATAAATGATATCTCCTTTATTATCAGAAAGCACTGCTATCTTACTAAGCTTTGGATAATATCCCAGCTGATTTACAGAAATGTAATTTACAAGCTTACCATCAGGAGCATATTTTTCGGGATCAACAAGTGCAGAACGGTCACGGTTTGTTCCCCAGTCGGTATCAGGACGTGATACATCACAATTATCTCCGGGTTCACAAGTCTGGCATACGATCGACATATCATCAAACCATATCTCATCTCCGTCCTTAGCATTGCCTTCATACCTAGTACCGCTAGCATACTCAAATTCCCAGATAAGACCTTCAAGATCCTCTGTTGGTGTAAATTCACCTGAAAATGTCTGCCATTTATTTGTAAGAATCGCTGCTTTGCCCCACTGACCGTTCATATGAGGACCATGTTCCATCTTATCACCGTTTAATACAAAATATTCTTTATCACCAAGAACATTTCCTATATTTGAACAGAGTTCAAGACCGTTTCTGTTTGACTTTGCCTTAAAGCTTACCGTATATGTGTGACCTTTCTTAAAACTAAGATTTTTGTATCTTGTCATAAGATCCCATTTTTCCAGATCAGAACCTACTGATTTAAGAATCATTATATGAATAGCACCGTCTTCGATCCAGAAATTCTGCTTTGCAGGACTGCTTTCTACGGTATGCCACGGAAGCATTTTGTATTCAAAGCTTGTTTCACTAAGCATCTCTACTTCGGCAGAAACATTCATCCCTGAACCTGCCATCATAGTAACAGCCATCAATGATGCAATAACTTTTTTTGTTTTCTTACTTATCATAATATTTCTCCCCTTTATCTAAAAAATAACCGGCTATTCAATAAATGAATAGCCGATCAATAAACTTAATATATAATAGTACTGATTCTAATCAACCATTACTGTGGACCGAGAACAATACCAGCTTCCTTGCTTACATACTGCTTGAAGTGAGCGAGGTCAGCGATATCTACAGTACCGTCACCGTTTACGTCAGCAGCCTTAGCAGGATTACCTGAGAGTGACTTGTCACCGAGGAGGTTGAGGCTGAGGATAGTAAGGTCTGAAAGGTCAATCTTACTATCTTCGTTAAGGTCACCATATACGAGGCTACCTGGCTGAACAGGTGTAGGTGTAGTTGTAGTTGTTGTATTATTCTTATTTGGATCTTCTGGATCTTTTGGAGCTTCTGCAGCTTCATCCTGAAGGAATGAAACCATCCATGCAAGTGGAGCGTTCCAGTTGATTGTAACTTCGTTTGTTGACCAAGCTTCGATTGAGTCAACGAAACATCTCTGTGATGGGTTACCAACCTTACCAGGAACAAATCCGAGAGCTCTTACGTATGGATCCTGAAGACCTGCGTTAGGACCACCTGAGAGGATTCCGTCCGGAGCTTCCGGGAGAGTCTTATCGAGTTCTTTTGACCAGTATCTGTGGTGTGGGCTTGTTTCATAGTATGAACCGTAACCTGTGATGAATGAGAAGTTAAGTGGGTTTGTACCGAGGAGATAGTCCATAGCAGTTGTTACACCGTTCATGTACTTGATATCTCCTGTAAGGTCATAAGCATATGCCATTACCATAGCATTGTTGATAACCATTGAGTTTGAACCCCATTCATAACCGTCGATTATGATTGATGGATCAAGGTTGTTAGGATCGTTGTATCCAGGACCGTCATACTTGTATGGGAGACCGTAACCCTGTGCTTCTTCTGTCTTGATGTAATCATCAGCAGCAGCTGTGATTGAAGCTTCGAGTGTTGAAACTTCTGTAGCTGAAAGGAGATCCTTATGGAGAGCAAGAGTCATAGAACCTGCAGAAGCAGTATTTCCCCAGTTGAATGTTGTATATGAACCTTCACCACTTGCGTTTTCACCACCAGTGATTCTTGTTGTTACCTTAAATGCGTTTGTGTATTCAGCAACCTTGTTATAGTATTCGTCAGCAGCTGAGTCGCCGAGCTTCTTAGCTGATACGAAGATTTCACAAGCTGCCCAGTAAGCGTCGTCTCTTACTTCGTTATCTCCGTAAGGACCGCCACCCTTTGCCTGCCACATAGGAGCATAGAGTGAATCTTCTCTGATTTCTTCCTTAGAGCAAGGACAATCGAGGTCTGGATGTGTTGTTTCTGTCAGATCAGCCGGATAGTAGTTCTTTTCGTAAGCAGCATAAGCATTCTTAGCTTCTTCGAGGTAGAAAGCTGCCTTAGTAGCATCATATGGTTCCCAAAGTCTTGCAGCCTGAGCAGCACATGCAGCATAGTTAAGTGTAGCAGCAAACGTCGGAGGTTTTACAATACGTACTGTTCCCCATTCTTTTTCGTAGTCATATGGTCTTGTTGCAAGTCCTGTCCACTTGTGGTCATGGAGCTTATGATATACCATGCCTGCATATTTGCCCCATGTCTTTTCATCAGCCTTAACAACCATGCTTGTCATCCAGTCAAGTTCTACAGCTGCTTCATCGAGAACGTCCGGAATCTTGTTGCCTGCTTCAGGAACTACTACTGTACCTGAACCATCAGCAAACTTTTCACCGTTATTTGTAAGAGTTGCTCTTTCGAACATGTTCTGGAGTGTCCATACAGCAATACCGCCGTTTACAACGTACTTACCGTGGTCACCGGCATCATACCAACCACCGTTTGAAGTGATTTTTGAAGATGCATATGTACCTGTTGCTTCATCAGTGCTTGCATACTCGTTCTTCCAGATCTTCTGTACAGAAGCTGTATCTGTCTTATGACCGCCTTCGTGAGCAAGACCAGCCTTATCACCTGATGTGATATACTTTTCTTCAATATCAATACCTGAACGGTTCTGATAGAAGTAGTTTACTGCGTTTGTGAGCATATTGTGGCTGTCATCTGAATAAATGTCATCGCCGATCTCGAAATCGAATGATCTCCAGTCGCCTACCTTGATGTAGTACTTACCAGGTGTATTGAATTCTGAGAAATCAAGTTTGTATACTGTATCGTTAGAGTCAGCATCCTTGATAGCTGAACCTGATGTTCCTGAGAACTTTACAGCACCTGTGCTTGCATCGCAAACATCAAAGTCATATGAGCTCTTTGTAAGGTCGATAGATGATGCACCGTAAAGGATATCACCCTTGTTATCGCCGAGAACAGCAACTTTCTTGAGGTTTGGATAGTAACCGAGCTGGTTTACTGAAATGTAGTTTACAAGCGTTCCGCCCGGAGCATACTTATCAGGATCAACGTATGCAGAATAGTCACGGTTTACAGCACCGTATGATTCTGTAGGATCTGCGTTACATTCTTCACATGTTTCACATACGATCGACATATCGTCAAACCAGATTTCGTCTCCGTCCTCAGCATTACCTTCGTACTTAGTACCATTTGCATAGTGGAATGCCCATTCAACAGCTTCGAGATCCTTAGTAGGTGTGAATTCACCTGTGATCGTCTGCCATTCAGTAGTAAGAACTGCTGCCTTACCCCACTGACCGCCCATATGAGGACCCTGCTGCATCTTGTCAACATTTACTACGCAGTATTCTTCGTCACCCTTGATGTTACCGATCTTTGAGCAAAGTTCAAGACCGCTTCTGTTAGCCTTAGCCTTGAAAGTAACTGTATACTTATGATTAGCTTTCAAGTTAATATTTCTGTGTCTTACCTGGAGATCCCACTTTTCCTTGTCAGCACCTTCAGCTTTAAGGATCATTACGTGGAATGCACCGTCTTCGATTGCGAAGTTCTGCTTTGCAGGGCTTGATTCACATGTGTGCCATGGAAGAGCCTTATACTCAAAGCTTGTTTCGCCGAGTACTTCACCTGCAGAAACGCTCATTGAAGGTGCTGCTACTGCACCAGCGAGTAATGTAACTGCTGCTAATGTCGCCATAACTTTTCTAAGTTTTCTACTTGACATCGTCTTTTTCCTCCTAATTTTCAACTTAATCATCTTAAGTATGTTTAATAAAATACCTGATCACCGATAAGAAATAAGAACTTTAATTTTTTTTATTAAATCAAAGTCTGTTTCGCCCTCACCGGTCAACCTTTACCAGTCAAAATAAGCCGGAACAAAAAACATGTGGATAATTGTCATGTTTAATATCCAACTCACCCACTGCTATTATTATAATATTTTTTCTAAACAAAGTAAAGGGTTTTTGAAAACTTTGTTAATGGTTCTAGTAACACGGTTATTTTTTTGTGCAACTAAGATAAAATTGTAGCATAAAATTCTATAATTTTAATAGATTATATCCGACAAATTAAAACTTAATACCTTTATTATTTATAAATTATAAATTAAAGCAAAAAAACAAAAACAACGCATGAAATCATACTTAAATCCATGCGTTGTTTACATTAATCATTAAATTATTTTTTAATAAGTGACTTACCTGTCATTTCTTCAGGCTGAGGAAGTCCGAGAAGTTCAAGCATTGTCGGAGCGAGGTCGGCAAGAACACCTTCTTCGAGTTTAAAGCTTTCATCTGCACCGATCATGATAAGCGGAACAGGATTTGTTGTATGAGCTGTAAACGGTGAACCGTCCTTTTCATACATCTGGTCTGCATTACCGTGGTCAGCTGTAACGAGAGCAACGCCACCCTTTGCAAGTATAGCGTCAACTGTTTTGCCAAGGCATTCGTCAACTGCTTCAACTGCCTTCTGCGCTGCATCAAAGATACCTGTATGACCAACCATGTCGCAGTTAGCATAGTTAAGAATGATAACATCATACTTGTCGCTGTTTATACATTCAACAACCTTGTCGCAAACGAGCGGAGCGCTCATTTCAGGCTGAAGGTCATATGTTGCTACTGCAGGTGACTTGATAAGTTCTCTGTCCTCATTTTTATAAGGAGCTTCAACACCGCCGTTAAAGAAGAATGTAACGTGAGCATATTTTTCTGTTTCAGCAATTCTGAGCTGTGTAAGGCCCTTGTCTGAAATGTACTGTCCAAATGTATTTGTAAGTGACTGTGGCTTGAAAGCAACATTTACATTTGGCATAGTTGCATCATACTGTGTAAAGCATACGAAATAAAGCGGGAACATTTCTCTTGCAAAACCTTCAAACTGAGGATCTACAAATGTTCTTGTTATTTCTCTTGCTCTGTCAGGACGGAAGTTGAAGAATACAACGCTGTCATTTGCACCTATTGTGCCTTCCTTGCAAACTACTGACGGAACAACAAATTCGTCTGTTACGCCTTCTGCGTATGACTTTGCCATAACATCACACGGATCAGAGTTAAAGTTTCCTTCACCCTTTACCATTGCAGAATATGCTTTTTCAACACGATCCCAGCGGTTATCTCTGTCCATTGCATAGTAACGACCGCTTATTGTTGCTATCTTACCTACGCCGATCTTCTTCATTTCTTCGCAGAGTTCCTCTACAAAGTCTTTACCGCTTGAAGGAGGAACGTCTCTTCCGTCCATAAAACAGTGAACATATACTTTTTCAAGACCTGCTTTTTTAGCAAGTTCAAGAAGACCGTAGAGATGTGTGTGATGGCTGTGAACACCACCGCTTGAGAGAAGTCCCATGAAGTGAAGTGATGAACCGTTTTTCTTACAGTTTTCAACAGCTTCTGTAAATGCTTCGTTTGTGAAGAAGTCACCGTCAGAAATAGACTTTGTTATTCTTGTAAGTTCCTGATATACTATTCTTCCGGCACCGATATTTGTATGACCAACTTCGGAGTTGCCCATCTGACCGTCAGGAAGACCTACGTTCATTCCGCTTGCACCGATAAGTGTGTTTGGATATTTGCTCATATACTTATCAATGTTAGGTGTATTTGCTGCCTTAACAGCATTTCCGTATTCTTCGGAGTTGTATCCGAAACCATCAAGTATCAATAATGCTACGGGTTTTTTACTCATTATATTATACCTTTCTATTACGTTGTAATGATCTGATAAGTTTTACGCTTGTGTGATCTTTATAAAAAAATCAATTATTTTGAAGCTTCTTCAAGAAGAACTGCAAACTTTTCAGCTACGAGTGATGCACCACCGATAAGTCCGCCGTCTACGTCAGGCTGTGCAAGAAGTTCAGCAGCGTTGTTTTCGTTCATTGAACCGCCGTACTGAATTGTCATAGCGTCAGCTGTTGCCTGGTCGTAAAGCTTAGCTACTGTCTGACGGATAAATGCACATACTTCATTTGCCTGAGCAGATGTAGCTGTTTTACCTGTACCGATAGCCCATACAGGTTCATAAGCGATAACAACGTTTGCGATCTGTTCCTTTGTAAGACCCATAAGAGCGATCTTTGTCTGGAGAGCAACGATTTCTTCTGTGATACCCTGTTCACGTTCTTCGAGCATTTCGCCAACGCAGAGGATAACTTTAAGACCAGCTTCAAGAGCAGCCTTTGTTCTCTTGTTTACTGTGATATCAGTTTCACCGAAGTACTGTCTTCTTTCGCTGTGACCGATGATTACATATTCAACGCCCATTTCTGTGAGCATATCAGCAGAGATCTCACCTGTGAAAGCACCGCTCTTTTCAAAGTGGCAGTTTTCAGCGCCAACCTTGATGTTTGTACCCTGTGTAAGAGCAATAGCTGTTTCGAGATTTGTATAAGGAACGCAGATAACAACACCGCATGATGCCTTTTCAGCATATGGTACAAGTGCTTCGATAAGAGCCTTTGCTTCAGGTCTTGTCTTGTTCATTTTCCAGTTACCTGCTATTATAGCCTGTCTTAATGCTTTGTTCATAAAAAAATACTCCTTTTGTATATGTTATATTTTACATACTATAAGGCGGAGTCTCCCCCGCCTTATTTAATTTATTAATTACTTTTCAGCGATTACAGCTACACCAGGAAGAACCTTACCTTCGAGATATTCAAGTGAAGCACCGCCACCTGTTGAGATGTGGCTCATCTTGTCAGCAAAACCGAGCTGCATAACTGCTGCTGCAGAGTCACCGCCACCGATGATCGTTGTAGCGTCTGTTTCAGCAAGAGCCTTAGCTACAGCGATAGTACCCTTTGCAAGTGTTGGGTTTTCAAATACACCCATAGGTCCGTTCCATACAACTGTCTTAGCAGTCTTGCAAGCGTCAGCAAAGAGAGCCTGTGTCTTTTCACCGATATCAAGACCCATCTTGTCAGCAGGAAGGTTATCTGAAGCCATTGTTTCAACACTGATCTCAGCGTCGATCGGATCAGGGAATGCAGATGCTACTACTGTATCGATAGGGAGAAGAAGCTTCTTGCCGTTTTCTTCAGCCTTCTTGAGCATATCCTTGCAGTAGTCGATCTTTTCGTCATCAACGAGTGATGTACCTACTTCGTAACCCTTAGCCTTGAGGAATGTGTATGCCATACCGCCACCGATGATAAGTGTATCGCACTTTTCGATGAGGTTTGAGATAACGTTGAGCTTGTCAGCGACCTTAGCGCCACCGAGGATAGCAACGAATGGTCTTTCAGGAACTTCAACAGCATTTCCGAGGTACTGGATCTCCTTCTGCATGAGGTAACCTACTGCTGTATCCTTTACGTAGTCTGTTACACCTGCTGTTGAGCAGTGTGCTCTGTGAGCTGAACCGAAAGCGTCCATTACAAATACGTCTGTGATAGAAGCAAGATCCTTGCTGAATGTTTCTATGTTCTTTGTTTCTTCTTTTCTGAAACGTGTATTTTCAAGAAGTACAACATCTCCGTCATTCATAGCTGCTACAGCCTTCTTAGCATTTTCGCCTACTACTTCGTCGTCCTTAGCGAAAACAACTTCCTTACCGAGAAGTTCGGAAAGTCTTACTGCAACAGGAGCGAGAGAGAACTTGTCTTCAGGACCGTTCTTCGGCTTGCCGAGGTGTGAACAGAGTATGAGTTTACCACCGTCAGCGATGAGCTTCTTTATTGTTGGTAATGCTGCAACTATTCTGTTGTCATTTGTGATAACGCCCTCTTTGAGTGGTACGTTAAAGTCGCATCTTACAAGAACTCTTTTTCCCTTTACATTAATGTCGTCAACTGTAACTTTGTTTAAACCTGCCATTATTTTACTTCCTTTCAAATCAACTGATTTTCAATTAGTTGTCTTTGATTTAACAACTATACATTTCTATTTTATAATATTTTGCTCTGTTTTACAAGTCTTATTTCATATTTTTTTTAATTTTTTTGGTTTGATAATGCAAGACCGTTAAAACGCACGAAAACTATTGATTTTTATAAGAAATCATGTTAAAATTTAATATAAATAAAAACAACTTATGAGATTAAAAAGGTATGAATGCTATGAATAAAAAGAAATTACTGACAAAAATTTTATTACTTTCTCTGCTTACAGGTCTGTGTCCTCACACCGAATCACTGCAGACTATAAATGCAACTACTAAAAAAAGTGAAAATTTTTCCGCATTTTCATCTTCAGCAGGAAAAAAGACAGTTTTTTCAGAAACAACAACTCCGAAAAATCTTCCTTCAAGATTTGATCTGCGTGAGCTTGGACTTGTTTCAGCTGTAAAAAATCAGGGTGATTACGGAACGTGCTGGGCTTTTTCGGCACTTGCATCAGCTGAAACTTCTCTTATCAGAAATTTTCCATACATAGATTTTTCGGAACTTCATCTCTCATACTTTACCTTTTCAGGCGATGAAAATCTCGAAGCCCCGCACAACAGTGAATTTTCAACTGCAGGAGGACATACGTCTATCTCTACTTCAACTCTGGCTCAGGGAATAGGCCCTGTAAGTGAAAAAATACTTCCGTATGATACCGCTCCTGAAACTATAGACCATTCACTGAAACACTTAAACGAATGTAAAATATCAGATTCATATCTGCTAAATTCATTTACTCAGCAAAAAGTATATGCTGACGAAGTATTTAACTTTACTGAAGAACAGATAAAAGAACTTCTTATGCAGGAAAATGCCGTAGCTGTAAATTTCAAGTACGAAAACTCTTATAATGAAAAAACTTTTGCTCAGTATATGCCGTCATACTCCACTCCAAATCACGCTGTAACTATAGTCGGCTGGGACGATGATTTCAGCAGGGAAAATTTTCTTACACCGCCTGATCGTGACGGTGCATGGCTTGTCAAAAACAGCTGGGGACCTGACTGGGGCGACAACGGTTACTTCTGGATCTCATACTGTGACAGATCTCTTACCGATACAAACTGTATCAAAGCAGTCCCGTCTGACAGTTATTCATCTGTTTATCAGCATGACACACTTGCAATGACGGCATCTGTCACTGCTGACAACGAAGAGCGAAACAGTGCATATATGGCAAATGTATTTACAGCCGATACCGATGAAGCCATAACTTCTGTAGGGTTGTACACAACTGATAACAACGCAGAATATGAGATAACCGTATATACAGGTCTTACCGACGAAAACTCTCCTGTTTCAGGAACTCCCGGAGTTATTACAAAGGGTACTCAGAAATACGCAGGATATCATACCATAAAACTTGACGAGGCTGTAAGAATAAAAAAAGGTGAAAAGTTTTCTGTCGTTGTAAAGCTTACAAATCCTGAACATCTCTATCCTATTCCTGTTGAAGCGAGTGTAATACTCTGCGAAAACAAGCTTTCGATGAATGTTTCTGAGATCACAGAAGAAAAGCTTGATTCTTCTTCTGATTACGGTGAAAGTTTTATCAGCTCAAACGGTACAAGATGGACGGACACCAAAGGAATGAAAATAGAACACGCCTATGAAAATATTTCACTTCCCGATACAAATGTTGTGTACTATATAGGAAACGTCTGCCTTAAAGCTTTCGGTGACAACTCAGACAAAGTGTATTTTTCACAAGAATACGATAAAGTTGCATTCGGAACAAAAGTTGAACTTTCATCTGTATGCGGTCAGACTATACACTACACAACAGACGGCAGTATCCCTGACACTGACAGTCCTGTATACACCGAACCTATAGTTATCGATAAGGATATGACTGTAAATGCCGTTACTTCAGACGGAGAAAATATATACAGCAGAAAATATCGTCAGGCAGAAGCTGTGCTTTCATCTGTTACTGTAAACGATACACTTCTTGACCTCGGAACATATGAAAATATCAATACCGATCTTTCGTACGATCTTGAAGGTACTTCAGAATATGTGACACTGTTCCCTATCAGCACCTGCGACATAGAAATAAACGGTCAGAAAGTGATATCGGGACATGACAGTCAGAAGATCAAAGTTTCACCGGGACATAATGAAATAAAAATAAAATGCACAGAAGAAGGAAAGAAAACAACCGAATACACACTGAACGTATTTAAAAACTATGCGGCTGTAGATTACTATAAGGAGATCATCATATTTGATGAAGAACTGACATCTGTGAGTTCTTCTGACGGACATATTTTCAAAAACGGTGAAAGCATATCCGAATATTTCGGTCAGAAACTCACTGTAACAACAGGCGATAAAATAACGACACTCAATGTTTCGGAAAAAACAGACCTTAATGAAGAACTCAAAGACGCTAAGATCTCAAATTCCTTAGAAATTTTAACAATGCTTTTTTCTGTATCAAGCAAAATGGTTTTCAGCTCTTCGCCCGATATGAGCGACGCCAAGAGTATCTCTGAAAGAAAATATCCCATACTTTCCGAAAACTTCTTTAAGGTATATCCTGACTACGATACCGACCTTTATTTTCAGATACCTGCTACAGATGATTCTCCCGAAAGTACAGTCTACCACATAACAGTACCTCCAAGACGTGTTATTCCAGACGAAGCAGTCACTATCGACATCACAAATGAGAATACAATATCATTTACTCTTGAAAATGCTTCCGAGCTTAAAGCTGAATACAAAATAGAGATAATGACGTCCGAACAGGCGCCTTATAGTACGGAGATATTATTTCCTTTAAAATGTACAGAAGATACAACTGTCATAACAGATCTCCTTCCGGGAGAAACATATATGTTGTATGTTCATTACAAGGATAATGATAACGGATTTACACCATATGTAAAAAACATACAGATAAAAATGCCCGGACAGAAAACTCTCTGTTCCTTTAACTACGAACAGGAAACTATAATATTTGATGAAAACGACCTTTCGGTAACGACAAATGACGGAAAGAAACTCAGCTGTTATGACAATATTTCCGATTATATCGGTACATCGCTTACACTTACAGATTCTCTCGGACATACATCATCTCAGTTTATACCGTTAAGACCTGAGATGGAAGAAATAAATATTGATTTTTCGGCAGGAAGACTGACGGGAACTTTTGATGACAGCATAAAATACATACGATGCAAACCAAACGGATTATATTATAAAGCTGTTTCTTCCGAAAATCTGTCTGACAGAAACGGCATCATATGGCTTGAAGATCTTTTTGAAACAGGAATAATGCCCGGAGACAGAATATATTTTTACAAAGAAGCTACAAACAAAAAGTTTTCATCACTCATGACCGAAATAATTGTTCCTGATTATCCGAAAATAAACAAAAAACTGCTTGATGTAATACGATACACAAGTACAAGTATACTTCTCAAACAGGTCGACGGTGTAGAATATGGTATAAGAAATAACTTCAGACGTGAATTTGTATGGCAGGACTCTCCTTTTTTTGATGACCTTACCCCCGGCACACAATATATTCTTGCAGTAAGATACAAATCAACAAGTGAAAGTATGAATTCCCAGGCTACCTATAACATAATAACCACACTTCCTGAACAAAACCTTAAAGGCGACCTTGACAGTAACAGCAAACTTACAGCAACCGACCTTGTTGTAATGAAAAAAATCCTTTTTGGTACGACCGCTCCCGACTCATATCAGCACTCTGTAGCAGATATAAACGGTGACGGAAAAATAAATATTTTTGATATGAAACGACTGATCGATAAGTTTATTTCAAAACAAATATAAATCATCATCAATAAAAACACAATAAAAACACTTATAAATTATAAAATAACTTATACTCATATCACATACCAAAAGGAGAAAAATGAATATGCGAATACTTATTATAGAGGACGAGATCGCTCTTGCCGATGCACTTGAGCAGATACTTCAAAAAAACAAATATCTTACTGACGCTTGCTATGATGGTGTATCGGGACTTGACTGCGCACTTTCAGGAATATATGATGTTATAATTCTTGATATAATGCTTCCGAAAATGAACGGATTTGATGTACTTCGTTCACTTAGAATAAATAAAATATCCACGCCCGTACTTCTTCTTACTGCAAAAGATGAAATAGCCGATAAAGTAAACGGACTTGATATCGGCGCTGATGATTATATGACAAAACCTTTCAATACAGAAGAACTTCTGGCAAGGATACGTTCACTTGCAAGAAGAAATAACAATACATTCTGTGAAAACATGATAAACTTTGATGATATATCGCTCAATCTCTCAACATATGAGCTTTCATGCGGTGGAAATTCACTCAAACTCGGTCTTAAAGAATTCTGCATAATGGAGCTTTTCTGCAAAAACGGAAATGCTATCATAAGCAAGGAACAGCTTATAGAAAAGATCTGGGGATATGATTCAAAAGCAGAATACAACAATGTCGAAGTATATATATCCTTCCTCAGAAAAAAACTATCGCACATAAACTCAGCTGTAAACATAAAAACTGTACGAGGCGTAGGATATTGTCTTGGTTCAGGGAAGTGATTTTTTAAATGATCAAAAAATTAAAAATGCGATTTATCATCGTAAATATGATTATTCTTTCTCTTATACTGCTTTCAACACTAAGCGGAATATATTTTCTCATGGTAAATTCAGAGATAAAAATGTCTGAAGAGATAATGGATACACTCATAGAAAATCACAAAAAAAATATACCCGTGCCCGATGATAAAATGCCTGATATAAGCGGTAAAACAAAACCCTTGTCAGAACTGCATATATCAGAAGGCAAAGGCATAATAAATCTTGAATATGACCCGTATGCTTACAACTATGGTTATGGATATTATGACCCCTACTGGTACTACGGAAACGGCTGGTGGAATCCGCCTCCGCCGTCTGAAAGCTCAAACAACAATAATAACGGCTGGGGAAACGGTTACTGGAACGGTGGTTACTGGGGCGACTGGGGTGACCCTAACACAACAGCCCCTTCTTTAGCACCACCACCGCATGATGCACGGCCTCCCGAACATTCCGACCCAGATCCCGAAAATACATCTCCTGCGGTGACGACATATGACTCTGTAACATCACCGCCAGATACCACTGCAGAAACAACTGCGGTCTGTACGCAAAGTACTACCACACTACCGATAACAGAAGAGCCACCTGCTCCTGTCTATACAGAAGCTCCGCAAACACAAACAGAATATATCGAAAATCAGACAGAAGTGCCTGTTACTATAACAGAACCGATAACAACAACGACAACATCACAAACAATTATCACAACTGTACAGACTACACCGCCTCTTCCCCCGCCTGCTATGACAGAAAAAAAAGTTGTGACCACAAGATATAACGGAAATCTTATAAGATCACACATATTTGCAGAACTCGGACGTGAAAATGAGATACTTGACATATCATATCAGTACTTTTTCAGATATGACAGCGAAAATACAGTTACCGATGAAAGTTATGACCAGCAGATACGTCAGACTATAAGAGAAATATCCGAGAGCGGAAAAGAAACCGGAAAATGTGTTATAAACTCTGTTTCCTACAGATATAAAATGACTTCTTCTCCTCACAGCAAAGTATCATCTGTTATATTTCTTGACCGTTCCATAGAAATATCCACGCTCAACAGACTTCTTATCATATTTGTAATAATAGGCTGTGCAGGTCTTATAATAGTTTTCTTCATAAGTCTTTTTCTTGCAAACTGGGCAATAAAGCCTATAGAAGATGCATGGAATAAGCAAAAACAATTTATCGCAGATGCTTCGCATGAATTAAAAACACCTCTGACAGTAATAGCCGCAAATACCGATGTAGTTTTGTCTACTCCAAATGATATGATAAGAAATCAGGAACGCTGGCTCAGGTATATCAAATCTGAAACTCTGCGAATGTCAAAACTGGTAAACGAACTTCTGTATATTGCAAAGTCAGATGCAAATGAGATAAAGATGGATATGAACGAATTTGACATTTCAAATACTGTATCAAGTATATGTCTCATATTCGAATCTCTTGTTTTTGAAGCAAACAGAGAACTTGCAACCGATATATCACCGCATCTGAAATTTTTCGGTGATGAGGACAGAATAAAACAGCTTGTTACAATACTTCTTGACAATGCCACAAAGTATTCACTTATAAACTCCGTTATCTCTGTTTCACTTTTCAAAAATAATCAGGGAAAGATAAAAATCTGCATTTCAAACAAATGCGAAGATCTCTCCGAGGATAATGTTTCAAAACTCTTTGACAGATTTTACAGAGTCGATACTTCAAGAAACAGCGGAACAGGCGGAAACGGACTGGGACTTAATATAGCACAGAATATAGCCGAAGCACATAACGGAAATATTCATGTCAGCTACAACTACGGAATAATTTCATTTACTGTGACATTATAAAAAATAATCGTCTGAGGAACTTTTTCTTCAGACGATTTTTGTTTTATATGTATTTACTGCGTAAAAGCTTTATCTCTTCGGCATATCCCTGATTATCATTCGGGGTTTCAAGGAAAAACGGAAGATCTCTTAACTTTTCATGATTTATTATTCTTGTTATAGCTTCAAGACCGATATATCCTTCACCGATTTTTTCATGTCTGTCCTTGTGACTGTTGACAGGATTTTTGCTGTCGTTGAGATGAACTGCGTACAGACGTTCAAGACCTATTATATCATCAAACTTTGCTATAACTCCGTCAAGATCGTTTACTATATCATATCCTGCATCAAAAACATGACACGTATCAAGGCACACGCCTATTTTTTCTTTAAAATTTACTCTGTCTATTATTTCTCTAAGCTCTTCAAAACATCTTCCTACTTCTGAACCCTTTCCTGCCATGGTTTCAAGAAGGACTATAGTTTTCTGATTTTCATTTACTGCCTGGTTCAAAGCATCTGCAATAAGGCTTATACCTTTTTCAACACCCTGACCTACATGGCTTCCCGGGTGAAAATTATAAAGACTGCAAGGCATATTTTCAAATTTTTCGAGATCTTCTTTTAATGCACGATTTGCAAAATCTCTTACCTTTTCATCTGCAGAGCAGAGATTCATAGTATAGGAAGCGTGAGCCAGAACAGGAGCAAAGGAATTTTTCTGCATTATGTCTTCCATTGCTTTTACATCATCCGGAGATAACGGAGCTGATTTTCCGCCTCTTGGATTTCGGGAGAAAAACTGAAATGTATTTGCACCAAGGCTTAAAGCTTCTTTGCATATAGCCTCATATCCGTCTGAAACAGAAAGATGACAACCTATATTCAACATGATATTTCCTCCGTATCAATAATACAAAAATGGCATTATAACTGCACCTGCAAACATAAATGCAGCTATTATAAGAACTATCAGGCGCACTATCCAGCTTTTCTTTGGCGGACTGTAAGTGCTTCTGCTTTCAACTTTACTTTGGGTGTTAGTTTTATTTTTAGCCATATCATATTTCTCCTTTATCCTTGATGTATGTAATTACAACTTATTTTGAAGACTTTCTTTTCTTGTGAGAACTTCCTTTTCTTCTTGAAGAATCATTTCTTCTGCTACCTTCGTGTGAATCTCTTGAACGTCCGAATCTTGGCTTATCCTTAGACTTTTCTTTTGATTTTTCCTGGCTCTTTCTTTCACAAAGCTTAACTGTAACTTTCTTTCCGTTTACCTTTGTATTGTCCATTGCGTCTATTATAAATTCAAGGTCTGCCTGAGGAACTTCTACAGTACTGTATTTGTCAAAGATCTCTATCTTGCCGAAATTTTTACCCTGCATACCTGTAGCTTCAACAAGAGCGCCAAGTATAAAGTTAGGTGCTATACGATTTGATTTGCCTGCTGATATTTCTATCTTTGCAGATTTTGACTTTGTAAGTTTTCCTGTAGACTTTGATACATATTTCTTTACTTTAGGAATTTCAAATTCAGGAATATTGCGGAGTTCCTTGTTTATTCTGAGATTTATAAGGATCTTTGCTATCTGTTCTGCTGAATATCCCTCTGCTGTAAGAATACCGAAAATTATATCTGTTTCATCTTTGAGAGTCTGCTGTGAAGCGGCTGTTATCTTGTTTACTACCTTTGATATCTTATTGTTTATGATATCATTTTTTTCAGGCAGTTCTTTTTCTTTTATCTCTGCTTTTATATATCTTGAAAGCGCCTTGAGATCGTATATCTGCTTTCTGTTGCTGATAAGAGTATATGCTGTACCTGACTTTCCTGCACGTCCTGTTCTGCCTATTCTGTGGATATAATACTCATTGTCCTGAGGAAGATCGAAGTTAAATACAACATCTATTCCGCTTACATCTATACCACGAGCCGCTACGTCTGTAGCAATAAGAATATTTATTTTTCCTGACTTGAACTTGTCCATTACATATGTTCTCTGAGTCTGCTTCATATCGCCGTGAAGCCCTGCAGCCTTAAAGCCCTTTGATGTCAGTGTTTCTGTAAGATCATCGACCATTTTCTTTGTATTGCAGAATATCATTGAAGCTTTTGGCTCATATGCAAGAAGAAGATACTGCATAGCTTCCATTTTCATTCCTGACGGGATCTCAAAATAATACTGGTCGATAGTGTCAACTGTTCTGTATTTCTGATCTATTTTTATGAGCTGAGGGTCTTTCTGATACTGATTTGTTATTGCCATTATCGCAGGAGGCATAGTTGCTGAGAACAGAATAGTCTGTCTTTCTTCAGGAACTTCCTGAAGTATACACTCGATATCCTCACGGAATCCCATGTTTAGCATTTCGTCAGCTTCATCAAGTATTATCATTTTAAGGTTCTGAAGTTTAAGAGTGCGTCTTCTCATATGGTCCATAACACGTCCGGGTGTTCCTACGACTATATTTGCACCTCTTTTTATATCTATTATCTGTCTGTCCATACTTGCACCGCCATAGACAGCACAAGGCTTTACCCAGTTCATATATTTTGAAAACTTCCTGATTTCATCGCAAGCCTGCATAGCAAGCTCTCTTGTAGGGCAAAGGATAAGAACTTCTACTCCGTTTCTTTCATGTGATATACTCTCAATGGCAGGTATACCGAATGCAGCTGTTTTTCCTGTACCGGTATTTGATTTACCGATAACGTCCGCACCGCTCTGTATAAGAGGAATACTTTTAGCCTGTATTTCGGTAGCTTCTGCAAATCCCATTTCTTCAACGGCTCTCAATACTTCTTCGGTCAATTCTAGTTCTTTAAATTCCATATATTATCCTTCCTAGTAAAAAAACAAGGGCGAACCTCAGGTTTCGCCCGCAATCAATCATTAAATATAATAACATTTTATTATATAAAAGTCAAGCATATAACCAGTGTCTACTCTAACAATTTTTCACGCATATAAGTAAGCAGTTTTTTCTCTTTTCGTGAAACTTGTACCTGAGAAATTTCAAGTAGTCTTGCAGTCTGACTTTGAGTAAGATTTTTGTAGTACCTGAAATAAATCAGTTTTTTCTCTGTATCATCAAGTTCTGTTATTATCTGTCTTAAAGACAGAAGATCCGTTATCTCCTCATCAGGTGCTTCGACTCTTATATCCACTTGTCCTTCATCGTCATCATATGTACCGGTAAGCGACAATACAGGCCTTAGTGCTGAAATAGCTTCTGCTATATCTGTAGCATCTACTCCAAGTATCTTTACCAGTTCATCAACATGAGGCTCACGGCCTTTAAGCTTTACAAACTTCTCTCTTTCTCTTGAAACCTTCATAGAAAGTTCCTTTATACTCCTGCTTACTTTTATCGTTCCTCCGTCACGAAAAAGCCTTTTTATCTCGCCGAGTATTACAGGAACAGCGTATGTTGAAAACTTTATCCCTCTCTTGTCATCAAAAGACTTCGACGCTTTTATAAGCCCCATACAGCCTGCCGAATAAAGTTCTTCATATTCTATGCCTTTTCCTCTGAATCTGTTGGCACACAAATGTACCAGACCAAGATTGTTCTCCACCGATTCCATATTATCTGTATTCCTCATTATCAACAGACAATAAGACTTTTTTCATGCTTACTTTTGTACCATAACCATATTTACTTTTCACATCAAGCTTGTCCATAAAACTTTCCATGACTGCAAATCCAAGTCCTGCACGCTCTTCATCATGAGCTGTCGTATAAAGCGGTTGCATCGCCATCTTCAGATCTTTTATGCCACACCCGCTGTCTTTGACCTGTATGTACACTACCCTGTCATCAGAAACCTTTACTGTAAGATGAACATATCCCTTTTCTTCTCTGTATCCATGAACTATTGCGTTTGTAACCGCCTCTGATACCGCAGTCCTTATATCTGCAAGTTCATCTATAGCAGGATTGAACTGTGCTACAAATGCTGCCACTGCTGTTCTTGCAAACGCTTCATTTTCTGAAACAGAAAGAAAACTTAATTTCATTTCATTTCGCAACTTCAACTTCCTCCTTTTTTACCGTTACATTATCCTCGCTACTTTGTCTATACCCGAAAGTTTCATAACTTTCTTAATACGGTCAGACACATTTTTTATTATTATCTTTCCTCCTATCTCATTCATCAGACGATATCTTCCCATGATAAGCCCTATCCCTGAACTGTCCATAAATGTTACGTGTTCAAAGTCAAAAACCATCTCCTCAGGAAGCCTTTCTTTCAACTCCATATCTATTTTTCTTCTCATCATTGCAGCGTTGTGATGATCTATCTCACCAAGAATACCGGCTGTTATACGCCTTTCTTCGTACATAAAATTTACCATTTTTATCACCTCAGATACAAGATTTATTCTCATCACATGTAATATTTTACCATAATATTACATAAAATTTTGTCGTTTTATGGGTATAATAAAATTTTATTTTTCTATTGCATCATACAGTATATTGTGCTATAATATTATTAAAACTACTACATATACAAAGAGGTGTGTTCATAATGACGGAAGTAAAGGTTATAAACGGTAATCTTTCAAAAGAGGAAATTGATGCCTATGTCAAGTTTGCAACAGAGAAGTATCACGACAAAGTGATAAAATCAATGCAGATCGAACTTGACGGCGAATACGTAAATCTCAGTTATCAGTTTGCAGATGTTCCTTTTCAGCGTATAAGAAGAATCACTGGTTATCTTGTAGGAGATCTGGGAAGATTCAACAATGCAAAGCGTTCTGAAGTATCTCAGCGTGTAGTACACGGAACAAACTGATTTTTACAAAATATTAATATTTTTTTTATAAATAAAATAACTTCTTAAAAAACGGCGGAATCCGATATATTGATTCCACCGTATTTTTTTATAAAATAAAACAGATAAGACCACTGCAACCTTCATTTATCACTCTTTCGAGAGTTTCCTGTATCTTTATTCTTGCTTCAACAGGCATTTTCAGAAGTTTACTGTGAAGTCCCTCATTTACCAGCTCATGAAGCGATTTTCCGAAAATATTTGATTCCCATATCTTTGTCGGATTTTCTTCAAACTCCTGCATAAGATACATTACCAGATCTTCGGACTGTCTTTCTGAACCTACTATAGGGCTTACTATGGTATTGATATTTGCTTTCATAAGATGGATAGAAGGCGCTGAAGCTTTGAGTTTGACTCCGTATTTTCCACCCTGCTTTATTATCATCGGTTCTTCAAGCGAAAGCTCTGTTATATCAGGCATCACTATACCGTATCCTGTAGCTTCAACTTCTGCAAGCGCCGCTTCTATCCTGCTGTATTTTCTCTTTATATTGTTAAGCTCTATCAGGACAGGCAGAAGGTCGCTTTCACTTTCAAGCTGTATACCTGTAGTTTCACCAAGGATCTTATAAAAAAGATTTTCCTTTATGATAACATTTATCGAAACACTGCCTTTTCCGAGATTTATCTCACTTATCGATGCACCCGAAACTTCTTCGCATATACCTATTTTATCGGGCATATTTTTGACATCTCTCACATTTCTGATATCATATGACGCATCACGTACAGCTGAAAATATTTTTTCCTTGAGCCAGTGACCTTTTTCAAGACTTGTTATCCAGCCTGCCATGCTTATATTTATTTCTTTTACAGGAAAAGCAAATAATATTTCCTTTATTATTTCTTTTATCATGGCTTCATTGAGTTCAAGGCAGTTAAACGGAATGACGGAAGCAGAATACTTTTCTGAAAGTGTTTCACAAAGCTTTACTGTCTGTGGCAAAGTGGGGTCTACACAATTCATTATCACTACAAAAGGTTTGTTTATCCCTTTTAACTCTCTTATAACACGTTCTTCGGCTTCTTCATATTCATCACGAGGAATATCCGATATACTTCCGTCAGTAGTCACAACAAGGCCTATAGTTGAATGTTCCTCTATAACTTTCTGTGTACCTATTTCCGCTGCCATATTAAAAGGTATTTCTTCCTCAAACCAGGGTGTCATAACCATTCTTGGCATTTCGTTTTCTATATATCCCAGAGAACTAGGAACAATATATCCTACACAATCTATCATTCTGACGTTGAACCTTGCATTTTCGCCTATTTCAACTTCTACAGCCTCTTCCGGAATAAACTTGGGTTCGGTGGTCATTATTGTTTTTCCTGCCGCTGACTGCGGAAGCTCATCGACAGCTCTTTCTTTTTTATAGTCGCTTTTTATATTTGGTATGACAAGAGTTTCCATAAACTTTTTTATAAAAGTTGACTTTCCTGTACGCACCGGTCCGACAACTCCTACATATATATCACCATCTGTTCTCTGGGCTATGTCATTGTAAATATCCTTCATCAGATTTTCCTCCAATTATTTAACTATGGGTATCAGTAACATACTGTTTTCTGCCAGTTTTTCATCATACAGATTATTTTCCTCCATAACTGCATTTACAGATGTACTGTATTTTTTTGCTATATCCCATATACTTTCGCCTGTTGTTCCAAAATAAAGTCTGAGTGCATAGTTACTGTCAGCTTTTTTTATTTCTTCAGAATTTATCTGTATATCGGACACTGCTTCTACTTCTGAAGACCTGTATACTTTTCCTGTTATCTTCAGTTCCGGATTTACAGTAAGCTTATCACCTGAGGCAAGATTGTATGTACAGTTACATATTGATATCTCTGCGTCTGCATAACTTCCGTACTCTATATCAGGCAATGATATCTTATGTTCACAGGCACATTCTTTTTCAAGCAATACCGGCATACCGTCATGTTCCCTGTACATTACAGCATAGTGGAGCATGGCACTTACAAGTACTGATTTTTCTTCGGGTATTGTTTTTATTGATGTATTTCCGGCACTGCACCACACATCATAAACCTTATCTATCTTGCTGTCGGTACATTCAAATGTATATTTTTCATTTACCGATTCATCAAAAGAAGCCGGCATACAGCTTATCTTTACACCTGTCATCTTAAAATCACATGGATAACGTGTGGAATAAATGTCTGTCACGAGCTCGGCATATCCTGATCTCATCGCATTGCACGATATACGGACACTTATTTCACACTTTAACTTATACATATTTCCATCGTTATCCGCTGTTGGTGTGACCTCGCACGACGCAGTATTTATATTTACATAGCATTTATACGCTTCGTCTATTCCGTTTATATCAAGTATCTGACTGTACGGTACTGTAAACTTCATAGTTTCCATCGAAGGAGTTCCGTTATCTTCACAAGAATACAAAACATTTATGTCTATATTTCCTTTTACGATAAGCTTGTTTGATATCACTTTTGTATCGGGCGCATTTGCATATGCACAGGCTCTTATAACCGATTTTACCTGAGGTTTTGAATGACTAAGCTCTATTTCTTCGCTTATCTCTGTAGTCTTATACGCTGAAAGTTTTCCTACTGCATACTCCACAGGACGCTTTTTAAGCTGTACATTCAGACCTTTTACATCGCATATCATTTCCTGTTTGTTTTCACCATTGATCTTTATCTTGGTAGTTACCGCACCTTTTACATCGACTCTCTTCTGATTTACAACACGACAGTTTACATAGTCTGTTTCAGGGATAAGCACAACTTCGGGATTTCCCTGTATTTTTGCCGATTCAACAGTCTTCGAATAATTCATCTTCTGTCTGAGAGTATTGAGCTGTTTACTGTTTTCACTGCAGTAAAGAATATTTACCGACACACAAAGCTCATAACTTATCTTGCCTTCGCCTATACTGTATGACATTATCTCAGGTACTATCTCACACTTTACCATACGAAAGATATCCGGATAATAATCGGGTAAAATATAGTCAAGTTCTACCCCTTGTTCCTGTATACCATCATAAATCACTTCTGATAAGGGTATCATTTCGTGTTCCACTTTAAAATCCATAAGAAGCCTCCATTTTTAAACGCAACAGATAACTGTTTTGGTTATTGATCTCAATAATTTGTATCTGTAACATTCTATTCACCAAACAGGTGCAATATTCCTTATGAAAATGATAATCTGAACACAAAAAACCGATGAGATCCTGTCCCATCGGTTTTTATCAGTTTTTCTCTTTTATAAGTTCAAGAAAATCGCTTCCGCTCACCGGTTTTGAAAAATAGTAACCCTGTATATAATCAATACTTACTTTTTCAAGCAAATCAAGCTGATTTTTGGTTTCTACACCTTCAGATACTATTTTTGTACCTACTGCCTTTATCATATTTATAGTTGCTTCCATGATGAGCTTTCCTTTTTCACTTTCAAAGTATGAATTTGTCATCTGACGGTCAAACTTTACAATACTTATAGGTAACTCAAGTATATAGTTGAGATTTGAATATCCTGTTCCGAAATCATCAAGCGAAAACTCTACGCCGTATTCAATAAGTCTGTTCATATTTTTCAGAAGGATCTCTTTTGAGCTTAATGCCGCACTTTCGGTTATTTCGAGATTTATAGTCTTAGGATCTATTTTCAGTTCTTCCATTATCCCGATATACTGCTCTGCAAGTTCTTCCTTTACACACTGAACAGCTGAAAGATTTATCTCAAGATACTTTATTCCTTTTTCTATAAGGTTGTTTTCTTTAAGAAATATACAGGCTTTTCTGAATACAACTTTTCCAAGTTCGATAATAAGTCCTGTTTTTTCGGCAACAGGTATAAATACACCCGGCATTATGAGTTTTCCGTCTTTTTCTCTTATTCTTACAAGAGCTTCTGCCGAAGTATAAAGTTTATGTTCTGTTGAATAAATAGGCTGATAAAAAACTTCTACCCTGTCTTCCCTTATAGCGTCAACTATCATAGCGGATATTCTGTTGTTTTCACTTATACGGTCTATGCATGTACTGTCAAAAACAAGAACCTTCGAAGCCGAAGTTTTGAGATTTTCATTGATAAATGTGTTCTGATATTCGATCATCTCAGTTTCGTTTTCTGCTACCGAACAATCGGGAAATTCAAATATTGTGGGCTTGACCTGTATATCGGTAAACTTTTTATCAGCGTCCCATTTTTCTGAAAATCTTTTTTGTATTTTCAAAGATGCTGATTTCATTTTATCAATATCCTCAAAAATAAGTGTATGCGACCAGCCCGTATGCTTTACAACAACCTTGGCATCAAGAGATTCAAAAAATTCTGATATTTTCATAGCCATAAGCAAAGCTTTTCTTCCGCTGGTTTCTTCAGCAGAATACATAGATTCGTTGGTTGCAACCGTTATCATAGAAAACTTAGGATTTTTCTTGTACTGAGCCTTCATAAAGAGCCTCATTGACTGTTCGTTAAAAAGCCCTGTTTCTCTGTCAAGATAACTTTCAGGATTTTCAAGCTTTATAAATAACAGACAAACACCAAGTGCCCCTGCATAATCGATCATCGGAACGTGTCTGAAATACTGAATAACAGCTGAACATATCCACATAGTCATCCATATCAGACCTGCTTCCCACCTTCGCTTGTCCATATAACTGCGATATCTCATCAGAATTATGATATTTGCCAAAACAAGAACTGCAGCTGCCATATATGCCATATTTACAGACGGACCGTAAAGATAAACGACTCCGAACTGATCATCAAATTTGTAGTCTATATCACATACTATCATAGCGATCGTTGCGACGACCATAACTGCTGTTGCTACTTTCCGCAATTGTACAATATTAGCAATCACATATTCAAGTTCAACCGTAACATATATAAATGACAATGCACAAACAAAGAGTGTAAGGAACATATATGTCCTCGTAACAACTTCTTCAACTATAATATATTGAAACTTCCATACTTTTAGCATCATAGTCATAAGGATATTGCACACTGTTGAAGACAGTACACAAACCAGAATCGTATTGAAAACCTTCTGTGAACTGATATCGATCCTTCGCTGTGATACAAGCAGAAGAGTGATAAGTAACAGTAATGCTACTCCGCACAACTGTATCTGTATATTCATAAATTCACCCCTATCATAAATATTTTTTGTGACATACCTCGTAATTTAATTATACCATACCCAAACTTCAATTGCAACAAAAAAGCATGATTTTCTCTGTTTTTTAGATACATTCTAGTGAAATTACACAAAAACAAATTACTTAAATACCAGATACATTTTGGAAACATCCCCTTTTACAGTATAGCATTTCATGCAATTTTTTAAAAAAACATTTACATTTTTCGTGATTTATGATATCATATATTTGTATGTATGAATAAAAAATAGCATTATGAAAGAAGGAATTTGTACGTGAATCAGGACAAGGAACAAGTAACAAAAAAACTAAAAAGACTACGTTACGACAGAATAGTTGCAGTTTTCATTATTTTGGTTGTAGTTATACTTATAATATGTCTTATTCACAATGCCTCATCAGGAGCAGAAAAAAAAGATAAAGAGACTGTTTCAAGTTCTTCTGAGTCAACCGTACCTGAAACGTCCGTACACACCGGAGGAAGAATTGAATTTCAGAAAATATATAAAAATTATGAAGATATTCACAGAGGAGAGCTAATACTTGTAAATGATAATAACAAATATATCTTTCCGGATGAAGAACAGTCAGAACTTATAAGCCTTGATGAACTTAAAAATGATTACTACAAGATAAAAGACATAAATATCCGCATGAATCAGCTTGCCGCAAAGTCGCTTAACAGTATGATGAGCGGATTTTATCAGGAAAACAGCGATAAAAATATAATGGTCACCAGTGCATATATTTCCGAAAACCAACAAAATCTCATGTACAATCAGGCTCTTGACAATTCTGTAAAAATCACAAAAGGCGGTTTTTCCGAACATCATACAGGACTTGCTGTTGACCTTGCTATATATGATCAGGAAAAAACTCTTAAACCGTATTCCCCACTCGGAATATACACCTGGATAAAAGACAACTGCACAAAGTACGGTTTTATAAGACGCTATCCGACTGACAAATCAGATATAACAGGTGTAGAAGATCACTTCGACCATTTCAGATATGTCGGTATACCGCACGCTTACTATATTACCGAAAACAAACTCACACTTGAAGAATACATAGAACTTCTGAAAAATTATACATTCGGAAACAAATCTCTTAGTTTCTCATGTTATTCAAAAGATTATGAGATATACTACATCAAAGCCAAATCAGAAAACGGAAGTGTTGATGTATACGTTCCCTCAACAAATTCATACACTATTTCCGGAAATAACATAGACGGATTTATTGTTACCGTAGAAAAATAACTATATTTTAAGCCACACTTTCGTGTGGCTTTTTTATTACATCAGTGCAATATACGGAGCATATGCATATCCTATGATATTATTGTAATGTACTACGTACCAGTCATTGTATTTACCGTTTATCTCTACTGTGGCACCACTTGGTATCTTACCTATGACTGCTGAGGAAACTGACGGATATTTTCTTATGTTAAGATTTGAATACGGCTCTGTAACTGTTATTCCTCTCATATATACCGATTTATCGATAAAAGGAATACCAAAATAATCGCAAAGTGACATCACAATATTAGAGGCTATCCTGTCAAGATTATCTCTGAGCCACGTTGCATCTTCAATATTGTCGTGATAACCTATTTCGGCAAGAACTGCCACTGCCCTTGTACGAAGTACTTCTCCGAGAGTCGTTGTAGGCAATGCTCTGGATTTTTCGGGAAGAGGGTATATACTTTCAAGGTTATTTGCAAGTATGGTTGCAAGATTTCGGCTGAAGCGACTGTTAGGAGCATAGTAAATATCTATACCTCTGAGTTTTCCACGCAGGTCATCAGGTGCGGCATTTGAATGGAGTGCAAGATGAACATCATAGTTTCCCATGTTTGAATCCCTTATAGCACCTGCTACCTGTCTTGACGGATCGTTTCTTACATAACGTATTCCGTTTGCACGAAGATATGGTTCTATACGGTCTGCAAGAAAATTCATGTACAGTTCTTCATTTCCGTCAATCACATATTTGTTAAATTCCTGAGTCGAAGGACTTAAAAATACTGTTGGCATATCTGACACCTCAAAAAACAAAAATAGTGCAAGGAACTAAACTCCCTGCACTATTTATTATATGCGTGATGTGATATGTCTGATTATTATTTTTTATTTTTCAGTGATTCACTTGCAAGTGTTGAACCACTTGGTTTTTGCGCATTTTCTCTTATAAATTCCTGTATCCTTTTCTCTGCTATCTTTACTTCTTCATAAAGTTCTGACGCTGATATTCTGAATGCACCGTTTCCGAGAATTATTATCTGTTCAAGTCTGTCAGAAGTAGCAACACGCACACGATGTTCACGACTCAGGTCATGTGATACTTTTTCGATATACATATCCGCTGTTTCAGCTTCTTTTGTATACACCACATGAATATTATCAACCTTCTGAACAGAACCCTCTCCGCCTTTGACTCTGTATGCGTCAAATACAAGTATTACTTCACACTGATATATGCCCTGATAGTTACAAAGCGTATTTATAAGCATACTTCTCGCCAGGTCAAGATTTGTACGGGATATCTTTTCGAGTTCTTCCCATGCAAAAATTATATTGTATCCGTCTACAAGAAGATACTGAGGACCCGAAGGCAATGGTTTTCCCTTAAATGTTACTGCTGATTTTTCACGTTCAGACTTGGACTTAAAGGCGTTTCTTTTCTTGTCCTGATTTATCTTTCCATATGTTCTTTCGAAAATAGCCATCAGTTCCTTGTCCTGTTCAACACTGCCGTGATACTGCGTTCTTACAGGAACCGATACTGATTTTTCTGCTTCTTCTTTTTTCTCGGCTTCTGTTTTCAAAAGCGGTATATGCATATACTCGAAAACCTGATCCCATTTTACCACAAATCCTGCGCCATGAGAACAGAACACCGAGTCACATGAATTTTCAACGTCACTGTCGCAGTTGTAGCCTATTGCTTCAATAACTTCCTGCTCGTTATGACATTTTTCATATCCGCATACGGTACATGACAGTGTTCCCCGACCTTTGGTGTATACCGTAACTTCCGACTGATAGTCACGAAGTACAAAAACAGGGCCTCTTCCCGATATAACAGCTGTATCGTCATAGGTTTCCGGAGGCGAAAAACTGCAACCCATGCGGTCAAGGTCTGACATAGCACGTCCGATATATTCTCCCGGAACTTCAAGAATGTACTCATACCATGGTTCAAGCAAAATGCTTTCAGCCTGTCTTAACCCCTGTCTTACAGCACGATAAGTAGCCTGTCTGAAATCTCCGCCCTCGGTATGTTTAAGATGTGCTTTTCCTGAAACAAGTGTTATCTTTATATCCGTAACCGGTGAACCTGTAAGGACACCTATGTGCAGTTTTTCATGAAGATGAGTCATAACAAGTCTTTGCCAGTTTTTATCGAGAGTATCTTCACGGCAATCTGTTTCAAACACCATTCCGCTCCCTCTCGGCAAAGGTTCAAGCAAAAGATGAACTTCCGAATAGTGTCTGAGCGGTTCATAATGCCCTACACCTTCCACGCAGTTAAGTATAGTTTCCTTATACGCTATATTTCCATGAACAAAATTTACATTCATCATAAATCTTTCTTTTAATATACACTTCAATATTTCGGTCTGCATTTCACCCATGACCTGAACGTGTATTTCTTTAAGCTGTTCATTCCATATAACGTGAAGTTTCGGGTCTTCATTTTCAAGTTTTCTGAAAACAGCCAGTGCTTCCTGAGCGCTTACAGTACTTTCGTATTCTGCCTTGTAGGTAAGTACAGGTTCGAGCATAGTTGCAGGAGAATCACTTTCATCACCGAGTCCTTCACCCGAATATGTTTCACTAAGTCCTGTAACAGCACACACTGCACCCTGAAAAACCTCATCAACGCTACTGAATTTATTTCCTGAATATATACGTATATGGTTTACTTTTTGTTGCCACTTTCCATCGTGAGAAAGCTGTTCTTTTACTTTCAGACTTCCTCCTGTTATTTTCAGATGTGTAAGCCTGTTTCCCTGCTCGTCTTCTGATATTTTAAAAACTTTAGCTGAAAAATTTTCTTTTTGAGGCTTCATTATCATATATCTGTCGAGTTCATTTAAAAATTTTTCCACACCATCAAGTTTTAAGGCTGAACCAAAATAACAGGGGAATATTTTTCTTTCACATATACAGTTTGCTATGAGTTCATCACTTACACTCATATTTTCTAAAAATTCCGTCATACATTCTTCATCATGAAATGCTATTTCTTCATAAAAGCTTTCATCTCTGTCCGATACAGAAAAATCACAACATGAATCTGAAAGTTTATGTTTTATCTCTGTCACAAGGCTCTCTTTATCTACTCCCGATATATCCATTTTATTTATAAACAAAAATACCGGAACATTATATCTTTCAAGCATTTTCCATAGTGTTCTTGTATGATTCTGCACACCGTCAGAGCCGTTTATTACTAATATGGCATAATCAAGCACCTGCAGTGTTCTTTCGGTTTCAGCTGAAAAATCGACGTGTCCGGGGGTATCAAGCAGTGATATCTCCATTTCATCACGATGAATAACAGCTTGTTTTGAAAAAATCGTTATTCCACGTTCTTTTTCCAAAGAATAAGTATCAAGAAAAGCATTTTTATGATCAACACGCCCAAGTTTTCGTATGTCACCCGAACAGTACAACATTCCTTCTGACAACGTTGTCTTTCCGGAGTCTACGTGAGCCAGTATTCCAACTACCAATCGCTTCATTTATTTTTTCTCCTATAAAATTTATCCGTTTTTTCGCATATATTAATTATACAGGATAATGGACTTTATTTCAATATCATAAAAATACCGCCGGTTAGAAATTTTAAACCGACGGTATTTTTTTTAAATTTAAGTTTTTCTTTTAATAAAACATCTCGATAGCAGACCGACTGTCAGCAATACTCCACCTATGATATAATAATTTGTTGTACCTGATGAGCCTGTTTCGGGGAGTATTACTTTTAACTTATTTTTTACGATAAGTGTAGCTGAACTTCCCGGTGACATGGCATTGACACAATATACAGTATCGGGGTCATTGTCAACAAATCTGTAGGATACGCTTTCTATTGATGAGTCTATGCTTTCTTCTACTATCCAGTAGTAATATGGTGCATAGTTTGCATCGCATACAGGGAGATTTGAGATTGTTTTCTGCCAGTTTTCAGATGATGTCAGTGTGTATGTTCCGACTGTTTCTACATCTGAAGATACATTGGCACTTTCATCGATGAGTAATGAGCGGGTTGAAGAAACTGTATCTGTCTGATAATAGATCGTTATTTCGTATTCGCCGGGGTTATCTGATGCATTCTGGATATAGATAGCATCTTCTACTCCCTGCTGGAGTTTTGTACAGTCTACTTCAAGGTAACCGTTGGAGATACTGAATGAACCTGTGGGCATTTGTGTAGCGTTTGATTCATATACAAAATCTCCTCCGTTATATCTACCAACTTTTATGTATTCATTATCATTTAAGTGAACTATTATATATGGATAGCCGGTATTTGTAGGAATTTTTACAACTACTTTTTCAACATTGTTGTTTGCAAGAAGTATTTCTTTTGTAAAGTCTGCTGTTTGGTAATTATACACTTTATATGAGTTAAATGCATCACTGTCTGAAAAAGTAACTGTACTTCTTTCAACTGCTGTCTGTGAATCCTTGATAATGCTATTTTGCGGTGCTTTTGTACGGTCTGTTGATCTGTAGAGTAATACTTTTACTTCTGACATCTCAGGATTGCCTTCCCATTGTTTTTCGAGATTCAAAGAAAGATTTGGCATGTTTATTACCGAAATAGATGCACAGTCTTTGTCTTTATCCCAGCTTACTGCCTGATTTAAGACTCTTACGGTGTAGTTATCGGTATTGTAGTTATCGCCGTTGATTTCTAGGACGTAGAAGTATAATTTTTGAATTTCATTTTTACTATTAGTTTTATACGGTACAATATCACCGCTATCATTAATGGTTAAAGTTTTTGATAAATTCTCTGTTGTGAATGTACCGACTGTTCTGAATGTTTTACTTGTACCACTAACATAATAGTCACCATTATTATCAGTTGATATACTTAGGTTTTGACCATAATCTGCTGATGCTCTGAGCAATACAAACTGCATTTCATTATTATTTTCTGTATCAACATTTCCGTCACTGTCAAACCATTTTTTATCGACTTTTATTTTGATTTGAGGAACGTTTTTGATTGTAAATGATATTGAAGTTGAATTGTCTGCGTATGCAATACCGTATACATTTGAATCATTGTGTACGAAACCAAGATTGTTGGGATCATTGTTTATACAGTCGAAGTTTTCGCTTTGGACTTCTCGGATGTAGTAGTAATATTTATTGCCACTATCATCCTTCCTTTTTAATAATGCACTGTTTACGGTAGCTTGTCCGTTTTCGTCAATGGTGAATGTGCTGTTTGTGATTTGTTCGAGTTTAGAGCCGTTCACATAATATCCATCGTTTGATGCTGTTGGAGTTCCTTGATTAGTTGAACGGTATAGTTCAAATTTTACCGGCATATTAATTGTTGCATTTGGAATTTCAGCACCGTTTGAAGATATGTACCATTTTTTTGTTACGTCTATGGTAAGGTTTTCAACTTTGGCATTCGGTTTATTTTGAAGTTGAAGAGTACCTTGACTTGTAAAGCATAGATAATTATTATACCAAACCGCTGTTTTTCCGTTATGAACACTATCCATTTGTATATAAGTATCATCACCATCTTTTACTTCTACGATATAGAAATAATATTGACCTGTAGCAGTGTATGTACCATCTTCATTTTTAGTAACTTTATATGGTACATAAAACGAATCATATGTTGGTAAAGTATATTTTAAATTTGTAGTAGTAAAAGGACCTCTTTTATATATAGATGCTATACCACCATTGTTTTCATCTTTAGTAATATCTTTACCGTTATCATTTTTGGCACTTGTGTTAGTAGAACGCAAAACCCAAAACGTAACTTCATCTTTATTATTGGTATCAACTGTTGTTCCGTCTTCTTTGTACCATACTTTTTCAACTTCAAAACGCATCATAGGAACGTTTTGAATTAAAACAGTCTTGTTACTACTACCATTGTAAATACCATTATTACTATATATAGCATGGAGATAATTATCTGTATTCTTTTCTTTTATGTAGTAATAATATGGCTTTATTGTATTATCTGTATCAACATAATATGTATCAAAATCAATACAATTATCATTAGTTAATGCAAAAGTCTGATTTGATGTTACAAAATAGTCATTGCCATCTACATTCTTCATTTTTTCCAGTGATGACACTATACTGACAAAATCTATTCCGGGATCTTCTTTTTTTGAATAACTATATTTTTTCTCTTCAAATGGATTATTCAGACCGGATATCTGACTCTTTGAACGATAAACTTCAAATTCTACTTCTGCGTTATAATTATCTAACACAAGATTCGTAGTATTCAAATGCTCATTCTTTATCCACTGCTTATTAACCACAATCTGCATCTCAGGCGTATTTTTTATAACAAAAGCCCTGTTCTCCGGACCTTCATCGTATGGTACACCATAGCTTCCGTTTTGTGCTTTTACAAATCCGTATTCATTTGCATTAAGGCATCTGAATGTTGCGTTTGTATCTTCTCTTATGTAGTAGTAATACTTATTACCTGTACTATCATACATATCAAGATAACTTGATGGTATATCAACTTTCTGGCTTCCGTTGATTGTAGTTTTCCATACAGAATAAAGCGTTTCACCGTTTACGGTATAACCACTACCATCAGATACAGGTACACCCGATTCAATTGATCTGTATAATTCAACTACTACTTCCGGTGAAAAGAATTTATTATCACCACTAAGATACTCATATGGTATATATGTTTCACAATCTTCATCGCCGTACCATTCCTTATGTACAGAAAGCTTCATCTCACTTGTGAAGTTCTGTATATGAAGAACACCTTTTGAATCTCTTGCAGGAGGATATGTCATATAATAGTATTCAGGAGAAGTATCAATATCTGTTCCCTCATCAAACTTGTCATTATCATTAATATCAATAAACGACCTTGTTTCGATAACTCTGTACATACCATAAGGCAAGTCGTTCCAGATATAATAATATCCGTTTGTGAAATGAGATGGAAGATTATCACCGTTTAAAGTCAGAACTACGTTGTTCCATCTATCATAACCGTAATATATCTTTAATCTGTACTCTTTAGGTGGCGATATTCTTGCTATTGCCAATGAAGTTTTATCAATATATCCTTTTTTGGGATCCTTATAATATATTGTTTCATCTCCAAAAGTTATTTGATATCCTTTTTCTGCAAGTAAACTTTCATCAGTAAAATACGCTACATCTCTTGAATCAATAAAATTACCGTTCGGATCATTATAGTAATGATAATTATAATAATCATAGTTTACATATTCTGAAAATTCGCCATTATCATTTCTACGTTGCAACTGTATCTGTATTTTTTCATTTTTATGATGTGCTATTTGTTTTAAAGAACCCTGATTGTGACCATCCCATCTCTTTTTCATTGTGAGATTAAAGTTATTCGGCTTAACAGTACCGTCATCATAAACCGGACACGACCAGTCTACCTTAGGATCAAGGAAAATGTATATTACGCCGTCTTCGTTAAAAAATGTGTGTCTTTCTACATTTTTAAATGTTCCAGGCACTGAAGCACCCGGACTTCCAAAATATTTTTCAGGTAAATAGTAGATATTATAATTTTCCTTACCTTCAAAATCTATAGAAGCATAATATCCGGTATTTGTGCTGTTTTCGCCACTTCCGTATGCAATCTTAGGAACACTCCATGTATACTTATACTGATAACACCAATCTTTACGTGCAGATGTATTGTCTTCAACAAGAGTAGCTGTTACCTTTTCTCCATACAATATATCCCAAGAGCCTCCATGACGATATTTCAGTTGAAGATTTGGATAAACATTAGTATATTCATGTGTACCGTCATCGTTATAGTCACCAAATATTACTCTTGCTTCTATTTTGATATTTTCACCGGTAGTTTCTACAACGGGTTCAAGGTAAAACTTCTGGTTGTTGTTTTGATAGCTTGTTTGCTCATTATAATAACATTTATACTGATTAATATTTCCACCAACTTCTTTAGAATGATTAAAAACTTCTACACACGATGCATCACTTGTTATCTTTGTAAGCATACTATATGTTCCATCTTCATCATGTTTAATAAATTTAAACTGTTGATTATCTCCGGCTTTAGAACTATAAATTGCAATATTAGCACCATCACCTGCACTTTCGCCACTTACATTTAATGCATATTCATCATTTTCATTAAGACAAGTATAGATTTTCCAATATCCATTTCCTTGATCTACAAGTTTAAAATGATTTCTTGTACCTGTATAATTATTTTGTTGAATATTTACATTATTTTTCGCGGTATCACTTGCCACTTCAAGATACAAACCACTGTTTTTATTCTTAATCTTATACACTCCACCATTTACTATATCATCTGCAAGCCCTGTTGTAACAATATCATTCAACAACGGTCTGCCAAGGTTATGAGAAAATCCGGGAAGATTTATACTTTCTGCACCTTCCCCACCTTCATAACACTTATCGGAATGAACATGATATTCAAACTGGCATATAAGTTCATAACATTCGTCTGTATGAACATGAGCTGTTGTGGTTTCTGTTACTGATACTTCAGAAGTAACCGTATCCGGAACAGAAGTTTCCGACACTGTTGTTTCGGTCTGACTTTCTGTAACTGAAATATCGGTCGTTTCCTCGCTTGCTATGACAGCGATCTCTGACGTTTCGGACAGTAAAGCAGTCTCACTTATCTGTGACTTGTCTGTTACTTCTGTAAGAGTTGTCTGAGATGTTATAACTTCTGTTGTAACTGCAGTTTCTGCAGTTTCGGTGGTTTCAGAAGTTATATCCGCTGTTGTTTGAACAGATGTCTGTGAAATACTTTCCAAAAGACTGATTTCTGTTTGTTTCAAAGCATTTTGTGTACAGACCAATTCATAGCATTCATCACTGTGTACATGCTCGGTTATATCACATATGAGTTTACCGTTGACACTCTCGGCAGGCATTATGAGCATACTGGAAACTGCGTATGTTACAAGTACACTTAAACATATAACTATGATTGTAAAATGTCTGCTTATTTTCTTCCTTGCAAATATGTCATTAACTATACTACTGATTTTATTCATATAACTCAGCTCCTTTCATAAAGAAGCTGTCATATGATATATTTTTCGTTATAACAGAGTAAATGTTTCCAAAATAACTCACTGCGATCCCTCACTTTTCATCATATTTTCAAAAATTACTTTTTACTTCTCCCCAAGAAAAAAATAATCTTTGAAATGAAAACACATAATTCTATCCATATTAATTATAGCATTTTATTCAATATATTTCAATGTATACAGTGATTTTTCGGCGTTTTCAATAAATTTAAAGATTTTTTTCAGCAAACTATGACCTAACTTCAATTATTCTATACAAACATGATTTTTTTTATATCAGCATTAAGTTTTTGTACTTATGATATATTCTTTGCAAGTATGAGGTGACTATAATTATTAAACGAGATTCTTATTTGAAAACAAAAGTTATCAACAAAACTAAAACATGACAGATTTTTGTCGAGTCACTCGATGAAATTTTATCGAGTAGCTTGACGAATTTATATCTGTAATGTATAACCCGAGTTTTACACTTTGAGTACAAAAAACAGTTCTAAACCACGTAAAACCTAATTGCAAACAATTTATTAATTGTTATTGCAAGTTATCGCATTTCTGTTTGAAATATGATATAATATATT